>NZ_JBBEVD010000036.1:0-1230 GCF_037414265.1 Pseudoalteromonas sp. C12FD-1 | reverse complement strand
CTGTTCTGGTCAACTCCAGCCGGACACTTTTCTTAAAGAGTTTTCATACCTTACTGGTGACTGATCATTATTAGCTGAGTGCAGCCTTTCCAGATTGTAATATTTCATATATTCAGTAACATCATTTTTCATGTGTTTACGAGTTGGCTGAGCCACTTTTAACAACCAATCATGTTTCAAGCTGCCAAAGAACCTTTCAACAACAGCGTTATCCCAACAAGCCCCCACATCACCCATGCTTGCTCGCATACCAAACTGCTTTAATAGGTTGCGATATCGCTTACTCGTATACTGAGACCCTCTATCAGAATGAAATACCAAGCCTTTGGTTGGTTTTCTTAGGTTATAAGCCCTAATCATGGCTTTCATTACTAAACCAGTCGTCATACGTTTATCAATATGCCAGCCAACAATTCGACGAGAATATAAATCCATTACAACAGCAAGGTACATCCAGCCTTCGCCAGTTTTCAGGTATGTCACATCGCCAGCCCAAATCTGATTGGGTGCTACCGGATTAAAGTTTTGGTTAAGCAAATTATCTGCAACTGCATCAGAGTGTTTACGCTTAGTTGTTACTTTATAAGCTACTCGCTGTTTAACCACTAAATTGAGCTTCTCCATTAACTTTCGAGTTTTGTAGCGCGTTATTTTAAAACCTTCTTTGCGTAAGTTCTTACATAGCTCACGGTAGCCTAAGCTTTCTCTGCTGCGTCTAAACAGCACTTTGGCTCTACGATAAAGATGCAGCTCTTTGGCCGTTATAAGCTTTGCTGGACGCGCCAGCCATGCGTAATAACTTGAGCGACTCACCTTCATAGCTGAGCATAGCTTTATAACGCGAAAAGCTTGGCTATTTTCTTTGATGAACTGATACTTTACTTCATTTCTCTCGCAAAGAAGGCGCTGGCCTTTTTTAAGATCTCTTTCTCCATTTTGAGATCTTTGTTTTCTTTTCTCAGGCGTTTTAACTCTGCGCGCTCATCTTCATTGAGCGAATTACCAGTTTGTTGCTCTTCGAATTTAGCTTTCCAATTATAAATAAGTTTGGTGGTAACCCCTAAAGAGGCTGCGGCCTCTGAAACTGAGTAGCCTTGTTCTGTTACCAGAGCGACTGCTTCTTGCTTAAATTCAGTTGTATAAGATTTATTTTTACGTCTTGTCATTTAACACCTCAATATTAGGACATTGTCCATTATTAAAGTGTCCGGCTCAATTAAACCAGTTCAA
>NZ_JBBEVD010000035.1:0-111887 GCF_037414265.1 Pseudoalteromonas sp. C12FD-1 | reverse complement strand
TCAGCTTCTGCTTGCTCTGCTGCAATACGCTGTTGCTCTAAACGTTCAGCTTCAGCTTGTTCTGCTGCAATACGTTCTTGCTCTAAACGCATTTGCGCTTCTTGCTCTGCCAAACGAGCGGCTTGTGCTTGTTGTTGCGCCTGTGCTTCAGCTTGCTCTTTTGCAAGTAACTCAGCGTTGGCTTTTTCAATTGCTAATTTTTCATCTTGCTCAGCTTGCTCGCGCTCTGTGTCTAAACGTTGTTGCTCAGCTCGCTGTGCAGCCATGCGCTCTTGCTCTAAACGCATTTGCGCTTCTTGCTCAGCTAAACGCGCAGCTTGTGCTTGTTGCTGCGCCTGTGCTTCGGCTTGCTCTTTTGCAAGCAACTCTGCATTAGCCTTTTCAATTGCTAAACGCTCTTCTTGTGCTTTTTCAGCAGCAATACGTGCTTGTTCTTCACGCTCTGCTTCGGCCTTTTCTGCCGCTAAGCGCTCAGATTCTTGTTGCTGAGCTAATGCCTGTTGTTTATCAGCTTCTGCTTGTTTTTTATCTGACTTACCAAAACCGAGCCAAGACATGAATTTACTTTTTTTTGCCATACTTGCTAATAACCACTTATAAAAATCTGATAAACTAAAAATTGAAATAGCTTGGTGTGGCTCAGCAATGCGTGCTGGCCAAACAACCGTTCAAAACGTAAGTGCTAAATAGTAACACTTTTAATGCGGTTGAAAAATGAAGCTAAACGTAAACTACGCACAATATTATCTGAGCTAGATCCCTTATACCATTTTTTAGTGACCTAAATGAGAAAAAAAACAACGAAAAATAAAGCAATTAGCAAATCTACAAACGGCTTTATTAGAGTAATCAGCGGGCAATTTCGTGGCCGTAAACTGCCAGTAAAAAATGTAGCAGGGCTACGCCCAACAACAGACCGTATTAAAGAAACCGTGTTTAATTGGTTAATGCAAGACACGCGCGATGCAACCGTACTAGATTGCTTTGCAGGCTCTGGCGGGCTTGGCTTTGAAGCGCTTTCTCGGTTTGCTAAAAGTACAACATTTATCGAGTTAGATTTATCAGCTGCGAAACAAATCGAACAAAACATTAGCACTTTAAAGCTAGAAAATGCACAGGTTAAACACACAAACTCTTTAACTTTTTTAGAGCAAAAAAATGTAAATGAACCTTTTGATTTAGTTTTTGTTGACCCCCCTTTTCGTAAAAATTTAGCGCAAAGTAGCTGTAATTTATTAGAAAATAACCAGTGGCTTAGCGAAGATGCACTCATTTATGTTGAAGTTGAAACCGAGTTAACTGAGTTTTCACCACCAAGTAACTGGCTGTTAATTAAAGAAAAAAAAGCAGGGCAAGTGTTTTGTAGATTGTATCAACGCCAAGTAAATTAGCACTATTTTAGCTGCTGCATTTCTGTTAATATTATCCTTTACATGTGGTGTTGCTTCGGATTACAATACCGCACCATTTTTGAACCACTTGATCAATGTTTGATCAACTTGAGCAACGCTCATAATTTAGGTAGGTGAATTTTTAATGCCAGTAATTAAAGTAAGAGAGAACGAACCGTTTGACGTAGCACTTCGTCGCTTCAAGCGTTCATGTGAAAAAGCAGGTATCCTTTCAGAAGTTCGTCGTCGCGAGCACTATGAAAAGCCAACAGCTGAGCGTAAGCGTAAAAAAGCTGCAGCGGTTAAGCGTCACATGAAGAAGCTTTCTCGCGATAACGCACGTCGCGTTAAATTATACTAATAGTATTAGGTCTTGTATAAATGAGCCTTTTAATAACGCTAAAAGATGCGCAAAAAGATGCGATGAGAGCAAAAGACAAACAACGTCTTAACCCTATTCGCATGGTGCTTGCCGCAATTAAGCAACGTGAGATTGACGAGCAAATAACACTAGACGACGCAGGTATTACCTCCGTTATAGTAAAGCTTGTTAAACAACGTCGTGATTCTTACACTCAGTACAAAGATGCTGGGCGTGAAGATTTAGCCGAAATTGAAGCCAATGAGATCGCAGCACTAGAAACTTTTTTACCTCAACAATTGAGTGAAGAAGAAATAGTTGCCCTTATTGATGCGGCTATTGCTGATACTAATGCAGCAGGTATGCAAGACATGGGTAAAGTAATGGGCATAATCAAAAGCAAAGCCGAAGGACGTGCCGATATGGGCAAGCTTTCTGGTTTAATTAAGCAACGATTAACAGCCTAATACTCCCACATACACAAAGTATGATTAAAGCAAACCGAGCCTAGTGCTCGGTTTCTTCGTTTAAGTATACAAACAAAACGTTTTTAAATAATGCTCATGCATGTAATAGCAATTCGCAATAATGTAGCTTTTTAGCTTACCGTTAACCCTTTTATAAATGCGCGCATTGTGTTGAAATTACACCTCACCAATTGTTAGGACTACTTACAAAACATGGCTGGAAAGATCCCACGAAATTTTATTGACGATTTACTCGCCAGAACAGATATTGTAGAGCTAATAGACTCTAAAGTTGGTCTTAAAAAAGCAGGCAAAGACTACCAAGCTTGCTGCCCTTTTCACAACGAAAAATCCCCCTCGTTTACTGTTTCTCAAGATAAACAGTTTTACCACTGCTTTGGCTGTGGTGCTAATGGCAATGCTATTTCGTTTGTTATGGAATACGACAAGCTTGAATTTGTTGATGCCATAGAAGAGCTCGCAAGCCTTTTAAATTTAGACGTTCCTCGCGAGAAAGGCACTAGTTCAGCACCTGAACGAACGGCTGCACAAAAGCGCTCAGATTACGACTTAATGCTACACACAGCACGCTTTTACCAGCATCAATTAAAGCACCACAGTAACTCTGCTGCGGTAATTGGTTATGTAAAAGGGCGTGGTTTAAGTGGTGAAACCGTTAAAAAATTTATGATAGGTTATGCACCTAGCGAATGGGAAGCGCTATGCCAACAGCTTGGCCGAACAAAAGAGCAAAAAGAACAACTGGTAGAGCTCAAGCTTGCCTCGGAAAAAACACCAGGCAGACAGTTTGATTTTTTCCGCGATCGGTTAATGTTCCCTATTCGTGATAAACGTGGCCGTGTTATCGCCTTTGGTGGGCGTGTAATGCAAGCCGACCAAGGGCCAAAATACCTAAACTCACCAGAGACCCGTATTTTTCATAAAGGTTTTGAACTCTATGGCCTTTACGAAGCAAAACAAGCGCATAAAAAGCTCGAACATGTACTTATTGTAGAAGGTTACATGGACGTGGTTGCACTTGCAGAGCAAGGTATTGAATATGCCGTAGCCGCGCTTGGCACCGCTACAACAAGCGAGCATATGCATACGCTATTTAGAACCACCGACAAAGTTATTTGCTGTTACGATGGCGACAGAGCTGGCCGCGACGCTGCATGGCGAGCACTAGAAAATGCCCTGCCCTACTTGAACGATGGCAAAGCATTACACTTTGTATTTTTACCTGACGGCGAAGACCCTGATTCACTGGTTCAGCAAGAAGGTAAAACGCAATTTGAGCAGCGCTTAAACCAAGCAGATGATTTTACCAAAGTGTTATTTAATAAGCTTAGCCAAGAAGTAGACCTAACACTCGACTCAGGCAAAGCTAAGCTGTTAAGTGCCGCTTTGCCGTTAATTGAAAAAATTCCGAGTGAATTTTATCAAGAAAATATTTTAGAGCAGCTAGGGCGCTTGATTGGTCGAACTCGTGAGCAACTTAATAGTCGCTTAAAAACACCAAAGCAACAACACGCTGTTGAGCGAAAATTTAAAATTACCCCTATGCGCCAAGCCATTGGTATTTTAATTCAGCACCCGCAATTAGCTAAAAGTGTGCCCTATTTGCCAGAATTAGCGCAAATGAACATCGCAGGTATTGGTTTACTACTGCGTTTACAAGAGCGTGCATTGCAAAAAGACAATGCTAACACCGCGGTTTTACTCGAATCATTTAGGGATTCAGAAGATTACGAACCGCTAGTAAAGCTTGCTACATGGCAGCACCAAATTAGTGATGAGCGTTTAGAGACTGTTTTTCAAAATACTTTTAAATTTATTGAAGATCAGTGTTTAAATTATCGACTAGAGACCCTATTAATAAAGGACAAGACACAGGGCTTATCAAGTGATGAAAAACTAGAATGTCATTTACTTATGACGGCGCTAAAAGCGAGTAACAGCTAGTCAGACTTGATTTAAACTGTTATACTGTGCTATTCACTGCGTCACATTATTAAAGTTAGTTAAAAGGCTAACTCTATGATGACGCCTGTTGTATCAACTTATCAGAGTGGAAGAAACAATCTCTATGGATCCAACTCCTCAGTCACAATTAAAACTTCTGATTCAAAAAGGTAAAGAGCAAGGCTATTTAACTTTTGCTGAAGTAAATGATCACCTTCCACAAGACATCATCGACTCAGATCAAGTAGAAGATATCATTAGCATGATTAATGACATGGGTATCAAGGTTAGCGAAAATGCGCCTGATGCTGATGAATTAATGATGCAAGAAACCACGACAGACGAAGACGCAGCAGAAGCTGCTGCTGCAGCCCTTGCAACTGTAGAAAAAGAAATTGGCCGTACAACTGACCCTGTCCGCATGTACATGCGTGAGATGGGTACTGTTGAACTTCTTACACGTGAAGGCGAAATTGTAATCGCTAAGCGCATTGAAGAAGGTATCAACCAGGTACAAATTTCTGTTGCCGAATACCCTGAAGCGATTACTTACCTACTTGAACAGTGGGATAAGTTTGAAGCAGAAGAAATGCGCTTAAGCGACATTATTTCAGGCTTTTTCGATCCTAACGAAGACGAAGCGCAAATCTCAGCAACGCACATTGGCTCTGAATTAAGTGAAGAACAACTTGATGAAGACGATGATGACGATGACAAAGACAGCGATGACGATGAAGACGAAGAAGAAGTAGATACAGGCCCAGATCCTGAAGAAGCCCGTATTCACTTTGAAAACTTGCGTGATTTATACATTAAAGCGCGCACTACCTTTGACGAAAAAGGGCGTTCGCATCCAGATTCTCAAGCCGCTATTTTTGAAATCGGCGAGCTTTTTAGAACGTTTAAATTAGTACCAAAACAGTTTGATCGCATGGTTAACAACATGCGTGAAATGATGGACAGAGTTCGTGTGCAAGAACGTCTCATCATGAAGCAAGCGGTACAAATTGCTAAGCTACCTAAGAAAACGTTTATTAAGCATTTTGCTAATAACGAAACTGACACAGCGTGGCTAGACCTAGAAATTAATGCTAACGAAAAGCACTCAGCTAAACTTGAAGAAGTGAAGCCTGAAATTATTCGTTGCATCCAAAAGCTATGTGTAATTGAAGAAAGCACAGGCTTAAGCATTGAACGTATTAAAGACATTAACCGTCGTATGAGCATTGGTGAAGCAAAAGCGCGCCGTGCGAAAAAAGAAATGGTTGAAGCTAACTTACGTCTTGTAATCTCAATTGCTAAAAAATACACAAACCGTGGTTTACAGTTCTTAGATTTAATCCAAGAAGGTAACATTGGCTTGATGAAAGCGGTAGATAAGTTTGAATACCGCCGTGGTTATAAGTTTTCTACTTATGCTACGTGGTGGATTCGCCAAGCGATTACCCGCTCAATTGCTGACCAAGCAAGAACAATCCGTATTCCGGTACATATGATAGAAACGATTAATAAACTTAACCGTATTTCTCGTCAAATGTTACAAGAAATGGGTCGTGAGCCAAATCCTGAAGAATTAGCTGAGCGCATGATGATGCCTGAGGATAAAATCCGTAAGGTACTTAAAATTGCCAAAGAGCCAATTTCGATGGAAACACCAATCGGTGATGATGAAGATTCGCACTTAGGTGACTTTATCGAAGATACCACTATTGATTCGCCAATCGACTCGGCAACAATGGAATCGCTTCGTGGCGCAACAAACGATGTACTCGCAGGCCTTACAGCCCGTGAAGCCAAAGTACTACGTATGCGTTTTGGTATTGATATGAATACCGACCACACCTTAGAAGAAGTTGGTAAACAGTTTGACGTAACACGTGAGCGTATTCGTCAAATAGAAGCGAAAGCACTGCGTAAATTACGCCACCCTTCTCGCTCTGACTTACTAAAAAGCTTTTTAGACGCTAAATAATTTAGCGCTTTATATAAACTAAAAAGGCCGCTGTAGCGGCCTTTTTTCTATTTAAAGGAAACAACCATGGCTTGGATCCAAATCCGTATTAATGCTAATGCTGCTACCGCAGATGCAGTAAGTGACTTATTAATGGAAGCAGGCAGCGCCTCTGTTACTTTTATTGACGCAAAAGATACACCTATTTATGAGCCTAAAATTGGCACCGTTGAGTTTTGGGCCGATACCACCGTAATTGGTCTATTTGAAGCCAATCACGATATGAATGCGGTCATTGCATTGCTTAAGCGCCATGATGAAATTAAAGACTCATTAGTATATAAAATTGAGCAACTCGAAGATAAAGACTGGGAACGTGAGTGGATGGATAACTTTCATCCAATCCAGTTCGGTGAAAAACTGTGGATATGCCCAAGCTGGCGTGACATTCCAGACCCTGATGCAGTTAATGTATTGCTCGACCCTGGCCTTGCATTTGGTACGGGGACCCATGCAACAACAGCACTGTGCCTTAAATGGCTAGAAAGCCAAGATTTACGGGGTAAAACCGTAGTGGATTTTGGTTGTGGATCGGGCATTTTAGGCATTGCAGCCATTAAACTGGGTGCAGAGCGCATGATTGGTATTGATATTGACCCGCAAGCGCTTGAAGCAAGCTTAGATAACGCACAGCGTAATGGCGTAGCCGATAAGCTTGAGGTATATCTACCTGAAAACCAACCTGAGTTTAGTGCTGATATTGTAGTGGCGAATATTTTAGCGCAACCGCTACGTGAGCTTCACAATGTAATTTTGGGATTGCTTAAGCCAGGTGGCAAAATTGCTATGTCGGGCATATTAGAAGAGCAAGCCCAATCGGTTGCCGATATTTACGCACCGTTTATTGAACTTGACGATATTGCACTAGAGGGTGATTGGACCCGTGTAAGCGGTACAAAAAATAGCTAGCCACGTACATTTATAAATTTAGAGTTTTAACTCAAAACTTGCATGTAAAGCCTGTATTTAACAGGCTTTACTATTTTTTTACAGTTAGAAAATTAGCACACATAATTTGACAAAAATATTTTTTGTTTAAATTTCAAACAAATCGACCCGCTTGTCATGCGGTTATCAAAAGTCAATACGAAAAGGGCAAAAAAAAGTCACTTTTGTTCAATTTATAGCCTTTGATTTTTCCTAAAAAAACCGTAAACTTAGCGCCCCTTGAAAAGAGGCCTATTGAATACAGTGCGTATCGGTTCATACCAACTTGAGAATAATGTAATAGTCGCGCCAATGGCAGGTATTACAGACAGACCATTTAGACAACTTTGCCGCCGCTTAGGCGCAGGCTTGGCTGTGTCTGAAATGTTATCGTCAAACCCGAAGGTTTGGAAAACTGAAAAATCGATGAACCGTATGGATCACAGCGGTGAGTCGGGTATACGCGCGGTGCAAATTGCAGGAGCTGATCCTGAGCTTATGGCGCAGGCCGCACAATTCAATGTTGCAAATGGTGCACAGATCATAGATATCAATATGGGGTGCCCAGCAAAAAAAGTGAACAAGAAACTCGCAGGCTCTGCATTATTACAGTTTCCTGAACTTGTGGAAGAGATAGTTGATGCAGTGGTTAACGCTGTTGATATCCCGGTCACACTTAAAATCCGTACAGGATGGGATCAGGATAACCGTAATGGTGTAGAGATTGCGAGAATAGCTGAGCGTTATGGCATTGCATCACTTGCCGTACATGGGCGTACACGCGCATGTATGTACAAGGGTGAAGCAGAATATGCCACGATTAGGGATATAAAACGCTCAGTGTCGATACCTGTGGTTGCTAATGGTGATATTACATCACCAGAAAAAGCAAAGCAGGTTTTGGACTATACGGGTGCAGATGCCATCATGATTGGCCGAGCCGCCCAAGGTCGCCCTTGGATATTTAGGGAGATAGACCACTATTTGCGAACTGGAGAACACTTACCACCACCTGCTATTTCAGAGGTGCGAAGTATTTTAATGGAGCATTTAGATAACCTCCATGCGTTTTACGGTGAGCCAATGGGAGCGCGAATCGCTCGCAAACATGTATCTTGGTATTTGCAAACCCATGACAGTGACGGTCAGTTTAGGCGAGTATTTAATGCGCTCGACAACCCACAAGCACAGGTTGACGCATTAACGCAATACTTTAAAACACTAGCAGCTAACTAAGAAAGAAAGAGATTAAATAATGTTCGAACAAAACGTGACTTCTCCATTTATCACAAACCCTCATGTTCAGTCACACGAGAAACCGCAGCCATTGCGTGATGCAGTAAAAAAAGCTGTTCACCACTATTTAAAACAGCTTAACGGTCAAGATGTGCAAGACGTTTACGACCTTGTTCTTTCAGAGCTAGAAGCGCCATTACTTGAAGAAGTAATGACATACACACGTGGTAACCAAACTCGTGCGGCAATTTTACTAGGTATCAACCGTGGTACTTTACGTAAAAAGCTAAAAAAATACGGCATGAACTAATACCAAATATATTGAAAGCGTGAGCATTCTAACGCGCTAAACAAGCCCATAACGGCGTTAAAAATTTCTTATGTAGAATAACTACACTGTAAAATTTTTGCCTTGTTATAGACTTGTTTTTCTATCGTTATAACTGCTTACTAATTCAATACAATTGGTATAATGCAAAAAAAAGCACCTTAGGGTGCTTTTTTTATGCGCACAATTTAATAGAGATGTTGCAAAATGCTCACGCTTATTGGCGCTTTATAAGTCGTTTTTTGAGTAGTAATCAGTTAAAATGCCCGCTTCTAAGCTAGCTCATTAACTGAGGAAATCAAACTACAATGGATACTCATCGTCCCATTCGTCGCGCACTTTTAAGTGTGTCTGATAAAACCGGTATTGTTGAATTTGCCCGCGCACTAGAAGCGCAAGGTGTAGATATTTTATCAACTGGCGGTACATGTAAACTCCTTGCTGATAACGGCATAAAAGTGACTGAAGTTTCAGATCACACAGGTCATCCTGAAATAATGGATGGTCGCGTAAAAACCCTTCACCCTAAAATTCACGGCGGCATTTTAGCGCGTCGCGGACAAGATGAAGGCGTAATGGCAGATAACAACATTTCTGCTATCGACATAGTTGTAGTTAACTTATACCCCTTTGCGAATACTGTCGCTCAAGAAAACTGCAGCCTTGAAGATGCTATTGAAAATATTGATATTGGCGGCCCTACCATGGTTCGCGCAGCCGCTAAAAACCACAAAGATGTTACGATTGTGGTAAACGCAAGCGATTACGACCGCGTAATTAGCGAAATGCAAAACAACAATGGCTCAACAACGTACAAAACACGCTTTGATTTAGCTATTGCCGCGTATGAGCATACTGCTCAATACGATGGTATGATTGCTAACTACTTTGGTAAAATGGTACCTGACTACACTGAAGAAGCCGTTGAAGACACTAAATTCCCACGTACTATCAATATGCAGTTCACTAAAAAGCAAGATATGCGTTACGGTGAAAACTCACACCAAGATGCTGCTTTTTATGTTGAAAACAACGTAAGCGAAGCCTCTGTTGCAACAGCTACTCAGCTACAAGGTAAAGCTCTGTCGTTTAATAACATTGCAGATACAGATGCCGCACTTGAGTGTGTTAAAGAATTTGATGTACCTGCATGTGTTATTGTTAAACACGCTAATCCGTGTGGTGTGTCAATTGGCGAAGATATTCTTAGCGCTTACGACCGCGCCTTTAAAACAGATCCAACCTCAGCGTTTGGTGGCATTATTGCCTTTAACCGCGAGCTTGACGCTGCAACAGCACAAGCCATTGTTGAGCGCCAATTTGTTGAAGTGATCATTGCCCCTAGCGTTTCAAGTGAAGCGGCAAAAATTGTAGAAGCTAAAAAGAACGTACGTTTATTGGCATGCGGACAATGGAGCGGCAAAGCAACTGGCCACGATATTAAACGCGTAAACGGTGGTGTTTTAGTACAAGATCGTGACCTAGGTATGGTTACCCAAGGCGACTTAAAAGTCGTATCTAAGCGCCAGCCTTCTGAGCAAGAACTTAAAGATTTACTATTTTGCTGGAAAGTCGCTAAGTTTGTTAAATCAAACGCAATTGTCTATGCCCGTGACGGTATGACTATTGGTGTAGGCGCAGGCCAAATGAGCCGTGTTTACTCAGCTAAAATAGCCGGTATTAAAGCCGCTGATGAAAACCTAGAAGTACCTGGTTCTGTAATGGCATCGGATGCGTTTTTCCCATTCCGTGATGGTATTGATGCTGCCGCTGCCGCTGGTATTACCGCGGTTATTCAACCTGGTGGCTCAATGCGCGATGAAGAAGTTATCGCCGCCGCTGACGAAGCAGGCATGGCTATGGTGTTTACTGGCATGCGCCATTTCCGCCACTAATCACACAAAGGGTTAAACACAGCGTTTAGCCCTTTTTGTTTGCAATCAATTCACGTATTCTGGTTAATCTAACACCTAATTTTTATGTTAAGGAACAAACGATGAAATTTGCACTAAAGTCACTACTTGTAGCCTCGCTTGCGCTTACATCAACTATGGCGCTTAGCCATAACCATGAGTCAAGCCTTAGCCATGCTATTCAATCAAGCGAGCGTAGCGCTAAAAATAGCGCCCGCGATGAGTATCGTCACCCTGAGCAAACACTGGCATTTTTTGGTTTTAAGCCAACAATGACTGTGGTTGAAATTGCCCCTGGTGGAGGTTGGTACAGCGAAATTTTAGCCCCAGCCCTTAAAGAGCAAGGCTTATATTACGCAGCGCATTTTCCGAGTGATTCATCGGTAGGTTACTACCAGCGCTCTTTAGCGGCC
Source organism: Pseudoalteromonas sp. C12FD-1 (assembly GCF_037414265.1). Classification (NCBI taxonomy): domain Bacteria; kingdom Pseudomonadati; phylum Pseudomonadota; class Gammaproteobacteria; order Alteromonadales; family Pseudoalteromonadaceae; genus Pseudoalteromonas; species Pseudoalteromonas sp. C12FD-1. The sequence continues at coordinate 100,875 of NZ_JBBEVD010000035.1, read as the reverse complement.
TTTAAACAAAAAGTGGCCGAAGATGAGCGTTTTAGCAAAGTAAAAATTTCTGAATTTGCTCCCTTAACGCACACAGATATTGCCCCTGCCGGTACTGCCGACATGGTTTTAACCTTTCGTAATGTACATAACTGGTACATGGGTAAAGACACTGAAGGTGCATTGAGTGCATTTAAGTCTTTTTATAAAGCGTTAAAACCAGGTGGCGTATTAGGTGTAGTAGAACATCGCCTAGATGAAAGCCGTGCTGATGAAGATCAAAAATCAACAGGCTACATGAAGCAAAGCTACGTGGTCGATTTAGCTAAAAAAGCTGGATTTGAATTAGTTGCAACAAGTGAGATTAACGCCAATCCAAAAGATACAGCCGATCACCCTAAAGGTGTATGGACGCTACCACCAAGCTTACGCCTTGGCGAACAAGACGCCGACAAATACAAAGCTATTGGTGAAAGCGACCGTATGACGCTGAAATTTAAAAAACCGCTTTAAATAGGAATATTTCGCCATGAATGTATTAGTCATTGGCAGCGGCGGCCGCGAACACGCACTTGCGTTTAAGGCCGCTCAAAACACGAAAGTAAACACTGTATTTGTAGCACCGGGTAATGCCGGTACTGCACTAGAGCCAAAACTAGAAAACGTTGCAATTAACGTTGAAGACCTAGATGGCCTACTAAGCTTTGCACAACAAAACAATGTAGAACTTACTATTGTTGGCCCTGAAGTACCGCTTGTATTAGGGGTAGTAGATAAGTTCCGTGAACACGGTCTCGCTATTTTTGGCCCAACAGCCGGCGCAGCACAGCTAGAAGGCTCTAAGTCGTTTACTAAAGACTTTTTAGCTCGCCATGCAATCCCAACCGCTGATTACCAAACGTTTGAACAAATTGACCCTGCCCTTGCTTATTTAAAAGAAAAAGGCGCGCCAATTGTAATAAAAGCAGATGGCCTAGCGGCTGGTAAAGGCGTGATTGTAGCAATGAACGAGCGTGAAGCTGAAGACGCTATTCGCGATATGCTTGCCGGTAATGCTTTTGGTGAAGCTGGCAGCCGTGTCGTGATCGAAGAGTTTTTAGAAGGTGAAGAAGCCTCTTTTATTGTTATGGTTGATGGTAAAAACATTTTGCCATTTGCAACAAGCCAAGATCATAAGCGTGCATACAATGGCGATGAAGGTCCAAATACTGGCGGCATGGGCGCGTATTCACCAGCACCTGTAGTAACTGACGAAATCCACCAGCGTATTATGGACGAAGTAATCGTTCCTACCGTTGAAGGTATGGCAAGCGAAGGCCATCCTTACACAGGCTTTTTATACGCAGGTTTAATGATTGACGCTCAGGGCACACCTAAAGTGATTGAGTACAACTGTCGTTTTGGTGACCCTGAAACGCAACCTATGATGCTTCGTCTTAAATCAGACTTAGTTGAACTAGTTGAAGCGGCTAACCGCGAAGAACTTGATAAAACAACCATTGAGTTTGACCCGCGCGCAGCCGTAGGTGTTGTACTTGCCGCTAAAGGCTACCCAGGTGATTACCCTAAAGGTGACGCAATATCAGGCCTTAAAGTTAGCTACCCTGCTGATGAAAAAGTATTTCATGCCGGTACTAAGCAAGATGGCGAAAACGTTGTCACCGCAGGTGGACGTGTATTGTGTGCCACTGCACTTGGTAATACCGTTACCGAGGCACAGCAACGTGCATACGAGCTGGTCAAACAAATTAGCTGGGAAGGTATGGAGTACCGCACCGATATTGCTTACAGAGCGATTGCTCGCGAGCAGTAACCTGTAAACTAAATTATTGGCTTAACTTAGCTTCTAGGTTAAATTTACAGCTGTATGTTTGGTATTTAGGCAAGGCAGCGCCTATGTAATGTGGTTATTCCCCATAAATAGGCGATAACGAGGAATAAATGCCAAACATGCGCTGCCCAAAGGGTTTTGACTTAATCCACTAGGTTACAAACCTCACACCGCGATTGAATTATCTCTAGGATAAACAAATTTTAATCCTGAAAGGTCAGCAGGCCCTAAAAATTTAACTAAAAAAGCGCAGTTTATATGCGCTTTTTTAGTGCTACACTAATTAAAAGAGTTATTACAAGTATACAACGTTGGAAACGAAAACTTTACGTTATCATGCCGCGGCCGTAGCCATACTGATTTTCATATTTTATATTATTAGCACACTGGCTTCTAACCTAGTTGTGCCGACTCGTTATACCATCGACAAAACCACGCCTGTATATTTAGACTTTGCCTACTATATAGATGAAAGTAAATCTCACACACTCAACGATATTATTTTAAACCCTGATTTACTCACCCACCAGCCGTTAAACAGTATTCCGTGGAGCTTTAAGCAGCAAAACTACTGGCTATTTATAGACCTAGAAAATAAAAGTTTAGATGCTCAAGACATTGTTGCCCATTTTGATAACCCGATGGTTGATCGCCTAAGCGTATATCGCTTAAATAATAAAAATGAGCTCATAGAAAGTTATAAACTAGGCGATAAAGTAAAGTCTCTCACGCTTTTTCAATATAGCGTACCGCATATACGTTTTGCACTTGAAAGCAAATCTACAGAACGCTTAGCCATAAAAATAGATACAACGGGGATCAGCAAAACACCGGTTAATTTGTATCGCCATAAAGAATTTGTTGATTTAGTTCGCTCGCAAACCGGCATTTGGGGCATATTTGCCGGCGTGTTATTAATGGCTGCCCTGTATAATTTAGTGCTTTATTTTGGCATTAAAGACCGCGTTTATTTAGTTTATATAGGCTATATAGTTAGCGCGCTGTGTTTAATGGGCATAGTAATGGGCTTTGGCTTTTACTTATGGCCCCTAGAGTGGCAATTGTATTTGCACGAAAAAGTGATTTTTTCAAACTACGCAATGGCTTTTTTTACGCTCGCCTTTTGCACCATGTTTTTGCGCTACCATAAAGATAAATGCTGGCGCTATAAGCTGAGTAAAGCACTGCTTACTTTAATATTTTTATTATCAACCACCACTTTTTTCATACCTGAATACATCGCAGCGCCTATCTTTTTTTGTGTATTAAGCCTGTTGTACATTATGTGTGTTATTTTAATTTACAATAAACTGCGCACAGGGTTTAGGTGGGCGAAGTTTTACGTTTTTTCGTGGGTTCCACTCATTGTTGGCGCAGCAATACAACCATTAGAATTAACTGGCTTTTTAGATTATAGCTTTGCGATTCGTCATGCGTTTTTAGTGGCTATTTTGTGTGAAGTTATTTTAATGGCTATGGCACTTGCCGATAGAGTGCGCTACCAGCGTGAGCGTGCGCTCTATCATGCGACGCACACTCAGCAAACAAAGCTACTTAACAGTGCTAAATTAAAACAAGCGTTTATGAACTTACAAGCACAAGGAAGAAATACCACCTTGTGTTTGATTAAAATTCGCCATTTTAACTCGCTCAATACCATTATTACCCCATCGCAGGGTTATACCTTAATAAAGCACGTAGCTAAGCAGGTGGAGCTTGAGCTAAGCCATGAGCGGGAATTTACTAATCTCGATATAGATTTTAATAATAGCCCGCGCTTGGCCGATTTAGGCAGTGGAGTATTTGCTTGTATTTCTACTAGAAACCAAAATCAACACACCTTAGAAGATGCACTAGTTAAAGTTATTAATAGCCTACCAAAACAATATGAAATACAGGGCCTAAACCTACAACTTACTTATAATATTGGTATAAGTAGTGCGGGCCATCGCGACGATTTTGAATATTGGCTAAAACGCGGTTATTTAGCGCTTAAAAAAGCTAAAACGAATAATGACTTGGTGGTTAGTACAACCAACGGCAGTAATATTTTAATGGATGTAACGCTTGCTGCCAAATTACAAAACGCGATTAAAACAGATCAATTAGCATTATATTACCAACCGCAAATAGGATTGAACTTCAGCCAAGTTAATGGCGCTGAGGCACTCTTACGCTGGCCAGACCCAGCATTTAACGGCGTATCGATAGAAGAGCTGATAATACTTGCTGAGCACACAGGTATTATTAACGAGCTTACCTTGTGGGTTATTGAGCAAGCCTGTAAAGATATCGTCAAACTAACCGAGCAAGGCTATAACGATCACCCTATTAGCGTTAATTTAAGTGCTAAAAACTTGTCGATTAAAAACCTCGCCGAAAAAGTCGAAAACATCCTTATAAAATACCAAATTCCGGCACAGCTTCTTAAGTTTGAATTAACTGAGTCAGCATTAGTTGAAAGCCACGAAGCCCTTATTTCATTGGTTAATGAGCTTTCTGATTTAGGGGTGCGAGTGGTGCTTGATGACTTTGGCACTGGCTATTCATCGCTAAGTTATTTGGTTAATTACCGCTTTACTGAGCTTAAAGTAGATAAATCGTTTGTATTTGATTTAACCAATAACACCGCCAATAAAGTGATTGTGCAAACCGCTATAGATATGGCACATAACCTAGGGTTATCTATAACCATAGAAGGCATAGAAACCCAAGATGTGCACCACTTATTAAAAGAAATGGGCGCCGACCGAGCACAGGGCTACTTATATGCAAAACCCCTCCCCTATGATGACTATTTACACTTCTTAAAAAGCCAATACAGTTTAAAGATGTTAAACTCCACGTTTTAATATCAACATCTTTAGGGGCCAAGTAAAGATGCAAGGCACTTTGCGTAAATTAAAATCGAGCTTAACAGAGCCCGTTCAATACCACCTACCTGTTGGCGATAATCTAGTAGATTTAAATGCCTATATAGGTAAAGAACTAACGCTTACTTTTAGCGGTACCATTTTATGCTCAAACTGTGGTAAAAAAACCAAAAAGAGTTACTCTCAAGGGCATTGTTTTGTATGTATGCGTAAGCTTGCTAGCTGCGATATGTGCATTATGAAACCAGAAACCTGCCATTACGATCAAGGTACCTGTCGCGAGCCACAATGGGGCGAAGAAAACTGTATGATCCCGCATTATGTGTATTTAGCCAATACGTCTGGGCTTAAAGTAGGTATTACTCGCCATACGCAAATACCAACACGTTGGGTTGACCAGGGCGCTACCCAAGCGCTGCCTATTTTTAAAGTACAAACACGTTTGCAATCAGGTTTAGTTGAGGTGGCATTGGCCGAGTTTATTGCCGATAAAACTAATTGGCGTAACATGCTTAAAGGCCAAAACGACGCAATAGACTTAAAAGCCGCCGCAGCAGAGCTCATCCCACAAATTAGCGATAAACTAAACGAGCTAAGTGAGCTATTTGGTGCAACGGCCATAGAGCAGCTAGATGAAGATGTGGTTGATTTAAACTTTCCGGTAACAGAGTACCCTACTAAAATTAGCTCGTTTAATTTTGATAAAAACCCAGTAGTAAGCGGCGTGCTACAAGGTATAAAAGGTCAGTACTTAATTTTTGATACCGGCGTAATTAATATACGTAAATTTACCTCTTACGAGGTGACAGTAGGGTAATTATGCTAAACAGCTTTCCACAGTTATTAATTGTTTATAATGAGCTTGAAATAGCGCACGATAAACAAGAACAACAAGCGTGTTTGCACAGCGTTGCGCAAAGTGAGCTTAGTAATGTGCGCGTGTTGAACAAACAAGGTGAGTACGTTGATCTACACGGCGCTGTATGCCCCCCTCTTTCACAGGAGCAGCTAGCGCAACTGGTAACCACTTATTTGTTGAATGAAGGGCAATGCTGTCTTGGCAAAATTAAAACCCTTAATACCAAGCAGGCGTTTGATTTACTAGGTTTATAACCCTCAGCCTTAGTTATACCAATTCGCTTAATTAATAATTATTGCAAATTGCTATTAGTACTCACTAAGCACTTTTATATGCGCTACAGCACTTCTTCCTAATGCTGATAGCGCATAGCCCCCTTCAAGGTAAGATATAACACCTTTACAGCCACTCTCTTTTGCAACGTTGCATAACTGCTCTGTAAGCCAGCTGTAGTCATCTTCTACAAACTTTAAACTTGCCATGTCATCTTCTAGGTGGGCATCAAACCCTGCACTTATAAATAGCAGCTCTGGCTTAAAGGCTGTTAATTTAGGTAACCACTGAGTAGTAAACACTTCTTTTAAGTCGTCGCCATTACTGGCTATGGGCAAAGGCGAATTAACAATATGATTATTATTTTTTACGGCTGTGTTTGGGTAAAATGGGTATTGAAATAAAGAGCAAAGTAATACGTTTTCATCGTTTATAAATATGTCTTGGGTGCCATTGCCATGGTGTACATCAAAATCAGCAATTGCTATACGTTTAACGCCTTTGCTTTGAGCATACTTAACAGCAATGGCTAAGTTATTAAATACACAAAATCCAGATGAAGCATGTGCATTGGCATGGTGCCCTGGCGGGCGTACAGCGCAAAAAGCAGCATCGAGTTTATCTGCGAGTATTTCATCTACAGCCAACAGCCCTGCCCCTACGGCGCGCTCAATTGCTTTAAATGAATCAGGACAAAGCCAGGTGTCGCCATCAAGGTTATGTAGCCCTTGCTGAGGGACTAAGCGCTCCACAAGGTTAACTAACGACTCATCGTGGGCTAATAAGTAATCCTCACGCTTTGCTTTAGGCGCTTGTAGATGCGTTAAGCCAATATCTACCCCACTTGCCAAAAGTCTATCGGCAATGGCGTCAAGGCGCTCTGGGCACTCGGGATGATCGTCAATCATTTTATGTTTACGGCAATGAGGATGTGAAATAACTGCAGTACGCATAAACGCTCCTTTAATATGAGTGCTTAATATAACAAAGCCACCTTACGGTGGCTTTGCGACTTTGGTGTATAGCATCACTACTTAGCTTTTAAATTTAGGTTTCTAAAATCAAAACTAAAGTCGGTCACCGCTGTTGATACCGCGCGCATTTTGGCGCTATTTACACGATTACTTTCGCCCATATCAAAACGAATAAATGCATCGGCCTCAAGTAGTTTTTCATCCCATTTAACAATAAACGTATTACCCGTGTAATGCTCAAGCGTGCCTTTTAAGCGTTTGGTATGGGTAAAATCAATACGTAGTTTGCCATCTAGCTGCTCAATAATTACATCCCCGTACCAATCATCATGTAACGTGCCGGTGTAATTAATATTAGGTAACTGTGGCTGATAATCTGCTGGAGTGTCGGGTTTTGCACTTGCGTAGGCTGTTTGTTTACCTGCAAAATGTTTTTTAGCTAACTCTTCAACCCAGTCTTTATCTTCAAGTTTTAAAGCATCTTCAAGTACTTCATGAGTAACCGCCGAAAGCGCACTAAATGCTTGCTGATTAGATAAAATAACAATGCCAAGCTTTTTCTCTGGCAGCAATGTAACTTGCGACACCATACCTAAAATGCCCCCACCGTGGCCTAGCTTTTTAAAGCCGTGATAATCTTCAATGCTCCAACCTAACCCATAGCCTCTAAATTGCTGATGATAGGCCTCATACGCACTTTTAGACGCCATAGAGGTAATATGCGGGTGCCACATTTGCGCTTGCTGTTTTTCACTAAATAGCTGCTCACCGCTTGGCATTTTTCCACCAGCTAACTGCGTAAGTAACCATTGGCTCATATCACTTACGCTCGATGCAATAGCCCCTGCACCTCTAAAGTCTTCTAAGTAGTTAACAAAAAAAGGATTGAGCTTGCCATCCATTGGTATGTGGCCAATTGCCCAATTTTTATTGCTTTTTGGAATACGCGAAAAGCCCGCGCGCGAGTTATCCATGTGCAAAGGCTGTAATATATTTTTTTCGATATAATCGTTCCAGCTCATACCTGATACACGTGCCACCACTTCGCCTGCGGTCACAAACATTAAGTTGTTATAGGCATACTGGCTTCGAAAGCTGCTGGCTGGCTTTAAATATTGTAGGCCGGCTAAAATAGCCGCTATAGACTTATCAGTACTTGGCCAAATCATTAAATCGCCTTGGCCAAGCCCTAAACCACCGCGGTGGCTTAATAAATCACGAATGCGCATTTCGCGAGTAACGTAGGAGTCGTACAACCTAAACTCAGGTAAGTGATCAATTACTCTGTCATCCCAACTTAACTTACCTTCATCAATCAACTTAGCCAGCGCTGCACTGGTAAACGCTTTTGTGTTTGAGGCAATACCAAAAAGTGTGTCTTTGTTCACTTTTGCATTTGTATTGAGATTACTTATCCCAAACCCTTTAGCAAATACAACTTTATCGTCTTGCACAACTGCTACCGCCATACCCGGTACGTCAAAGCGTGCCATTGAGGTGTTAATCACCTCCTCTAAGTGCGTGGTATTAATTTGTGCCCAACTATTAAAAGTGGCACTGGCAAGCAAAGCTAAACTGGCTAATTTGGTAAGTTTCATGATTATCCTTATTATTTTTGGTGCACTGCAAATTCAATATCAGCACGCGCTTTATTTGTATCGGGTTTATGCGGCCGATTAAGTATTGCATCACTGTATTCTTTTGGAACGCCCGCCTCAAGCGCGCCGCGATGAACGTGCTGAATATACCAGTCGTATGGCAGTACATCGTTATCGTGGGTGTTTGCAATATAGCAATGAGCCTCTATTTGCTCACCATCTAACAAAGTGGGCTTAATAGCCACGCAATCGTACCCAGGACCCTCTATGGTGTCTAAAATTGCTTTTTCGGCTTCATCAAGTTCATACACCACGCCATATACCAAGGCGTTTTTGTCATCACTTTTTTGAATACTGCACTTACCCGAGCCATCTTTAAATAGCATATTAAACGTAAGCTCGTAGCCTTTTAGTACAGCCGTGCCAACTCGCTTTGCTTTTGGTAAACGCGCAAGCAAGCGATTAGAGGACATATTCGATCCAAACGAAAAATTATAGATAGGCATCACTTCTCCCTAGGGTTAAATTACAACACGAATGGCTAAAGCAATTAAAATAACACCTATACCCCGGTCAAACCAATAGCCGCTTTTTTGAAAAAACGCCCGTACACTGGTTTTTGACAGCACCAAAGAAAGCATAGAAAACCACACCCATGTTGCCAAAGCCATATAAACCCCATACACAATTTGCACGCTAGTTGGTGTAGTTACACTAATAACTAAAGTAAATAACGACATAAAAAAGAGAGTTGCTTTAGGGTTAAGCGCGTTGGTTAAAAAGCCACGCCTAAATGCATGCCATACGCTTTCTTGTGGGGTTGCTTTGTTTTCTATGTTGTCTGTTTTATTTACCGGTGGTTTGGCAGCCCTTAATGCTTGTACGCCTAAATAGGCTAAATAAGCGCCCGCAACATACTTTAGTGCCATAAATAAATTAGGCGATTGCGTTAAAATTAGCGCAACCCCTAATACGCAGTATCCTACGTGTAATAAAATAGCAGCGCCCACGCCAGCGCTTGTCCATAGGGCGTTACGCCTGCCCTGCTGTATACTTTGTTTGAGCACCACGGCAAAGTCGGGGCCTGGGCTGGCTACTGCAAAAAAGTGGGCGATGGCGATCAGTAAAAATTCGTCTAAATAGTTCACAAGTATCCACTTTAAGTTGGTGCATAGGCAAGCAATAGCGGATTAGCAGAGCTATCAACTAATGCTTTGATCTCTTTTTGGGCTTTTTTAAACTGGCTGCGCAAATGTGGCTTTAAATGCTTTTTAGAGACACTGTCGTTTTTAAAATAACTAATCAGCGCGTGCATGAATACGGTATGGGCTTCGCTTAACTTAGCTTCACGATTAGCATAAGGGTTATAGCACGAGCCACACCCGCCTTTAAATTGATACACAGTGTTGCTCATCATTACCCCAAACCCTAAAAAACAGGCCAGCGCATCTGCCGCTTGTGGCAAGTAGTCTTTACCGCCTGGCGGTAACACCCCAACATGATGAATTAATACAGTAGCCAGCGTGCCGGCAAAGCTTGCTACTAAATCTTGCGGCTGATTAATTTGATTAGGATTAAACGAGACATTAATCGCATGGCTTGGCGGTACTATAAGCTGGCTTTGCTCTCCACGTAAATATTCAGCAAATTCAAAATGCGGAAATACTTGCGGCTGTAACTGCTGTGGCGCAACTAATTGTATTGGCCATGCACTCATACCTGCATAATCGCGTACTCGTACAAATACCTTGGTGGCCATTTCCTCAATACTCGATACCGAATCAGGAAAATGCGCCACCGTTGGCAATATTATTTGCGTGTGCTTGGTAAAAAATTCGGCATCAAAGTGCTCTACTGCCCAAATAAAGGTATCAATTAGCCACTGCTGTTCGGCTTGTTCTAGCAGCGGCTTTGATTTAAATAACGCTAACATAATGTGCTCTTATTCTTGTTCAAGTGCCCAGTTCCAAGCTTGTGTATTATATAAAGGCACGGTTGAAAGTGCATGGTGGTGGCTGCCGCTCGACTCTTTAGTCGAGTACGATAAGTATAATAATGTGCGGTTTTGTGCATCGTAAATACGACGCACTTTTAGCGATTTAAATAAAATACTTTTTGATGACTTAAACACCACCTCGCCTGACTTACTACGGTCTATTGCTTGTAGCATATCGGCTGTAATTGGCCCAGTTTGACGGCACGCAATAGACATATCAGAGGGATCTGAAAAATCTAAGTCGGCCTCAATATGGCTAATATGGCACGTAACCCCTTTTACTAGCGGGTCTTGCTGCGAATTTACCACTACATCTTTAGTAGTAAATAGCCCTAAACTCACTGATGCAACATCATCTGAGCAAGCGTTTAATGTAACCACTGCGCTTAATAGCACAGCTAAACGTTTAAAGCGGTGTGGTAATTTCATCTTAATCCTTAATTTTGCTTTATAAGCGAAGGTTCACGTGATTGTTTTTATACTAACATCAAAAATTAATACAACTAAATTTAGACGATTCAGGGGTTAGCGCGCAGTTCAGGCTTTGGTACAATTATGCGTACGCCCACGTAGTAACTCATAATAGGAAACGCGCAAATGCCGCACATTATTATTGAACACTCTGAAGATCTTCCTGTATTACCGCAAGTGCTTGTTGAAAAAGTCCATAACGCGACTTTTCAAAGTGGTTTGTTTGACTTAGAAACCATTAAAACCCGTGCTATTGCTTATCAGCAATACCAGCTAGGTAAAGGAAAAGAAGGGTTTATTCACATTGCGGCGCATATTATGGCCGGGCGCTCTATTGAACAAAAACAAATGTTAAGCGAGAGCTTGCTTGAATGCTTAAAAACATATTGCCGAGATTCTGACAGCTTAAGCGTTAATATTTACGATATTCAACACGAAATTTACCGTAAAAATTAAACGTCATAAATACGCGTTGATAAAACAATCAATATAGGGGGTGTTAGAATGTTTCAGGCCACTCTTGCTCGTTAATAATCTCTTGCTCAATAAGTTTTTGCCTTAATTGGTTAATAGTGAGCTTTAGCTCATCACGAATAAGCCTTATGGCAGGCGTTATAAGCTGGCGACTTGGTAATACTAACCACATTTCGGTCAGGGGGATTTTGTAATCGGGCATTAACCTTTTTAATCTACCCGCGAGTAAATCTTCAGCTACATCAATGGCCGACTTTTTGGCAACCCCGGTACCATCAATACACCAACGCCTGACTATATCACCATCGTTAACAGCTCGGTCGCTATTCATTTTAACTTTGTATTTTTGGTTATCGTTATACAGCTCCCACCCATCATGCACTACCTCGTAAAGCTTATATAAAAGCGCATTATGATTAAGTAAGTCATCTGGTGTTAACGGCTCACCGTGCTTTTTAATGTACTCAGGCGAGGCGCATAGCACGTGTGCAATGTTGCAAATTTTAAAGCCGTATAAGTTTAGCTCCTGTGCGGCCTCTTTTGTTAAGGCGCGCAGCGCAACATCAATTCCATCACGGTAAAAATCAGCGCGACTGTCGCTTGCTTGTAAGCGCAGCGTCACTTCGCTGTGTTTATCCATAATATTATTCAGTAACACCCGCATAAGGTTGCGCCCCATTTCGGATGACACGGCTATTCGCACTTCACCACTAATAGATTGCTGCTCTTCATGAATAAGCACCTGCCCTTGTTGCAATAAATCGAGCGCCTGCTGACATAGGGGTAAATAGCGTTCTCCTTCGGGCGTGAGGCGTATTTGCCTTGTTGTGCGCACAAATATTTGTGCACCAAGCGCCTGCTCTATTCGCTTTAACGAGACACTAGCAGCCGATGAGCTCATATCTAATTGATTTGCAGCAGCAGTAATTGATTGCAGCTCAGCCACTTTAAGCAATACTTGTAAATCAGCTATTTTCATCAAACCCTCTTATTGCATAAACCAGCATGCGTAACTATATCGTTATTATCCACGTTTTTGCGAAAGTGTATTTAACTTATGCCCATTTATTGGCCGAATTTTAAGCCGTATTATAAGCGTTATACCAACTTAACGGAGCTTTAAATGAAATTATTACTAAAGGCATCAACACTCGCACTGGTTGCCACACTCATATCAACGCCAGCCTCTGCAGAGCAAAGCGCATCAAAAGTTGTTGCTGCCAGCAATATTGACTGGGGCTACTTAAACCCGCTACGTGGTGATAAAAGCCCTGGCGCTGCAGATTTGTGGGGAGATCGCACAACCGACACTGCAACAGGCATGCTCGTACGCTTTAAAAAAGGCTTTGAATCTCCGCCGCACATTCACAATATTACCTACCGCGGTATCGTTATTGAAGGCCAAATGCACAATGACGACCCAACAGCTGAAAAAATGTGGATGCCAGCGGGTTCGTTTTGGACACAACCTGCAGGTGAAAACCACACCACAGCAGCAAATGGTAAAACTAACTTAATTTATCTAGAAATAGACTCTGGACCATACTTAGTTAAACCGACTAAGGCTCAGTTTGATAATGGCGAGCGCCCGCTAAACCTACATGCAGACAACATGGTATGGTTAAACAGCAGCGATTTAAACGACATTAACGCCAAAGGCGTGCAAACAACCTACCTTTGGGGAAGCACAGCCGATATGAACGGCTCAATGATTAAACTTCCTGCCGGCTTTAAAGGTGAAATAAAAACAAAAGCAAGCGAATTTCGTGCTGTTGTTATAGCCGGCGCAGTTGAGTACAACTCAAGCGAGCAAGATAAAACGCAAAACCTAAGCGCAGGCAGCTATGTAGAATCAAGCGGTAACTTTACCCACACGATTAAGAACACAAGCGACAAAGCAACCACTATTTACATTCGTACTAATAGTAAGTACCAAGTAAACTAGGTAGTTAAAGCCCCTAGCAAGCCATTGCTGGGGGCTAAATTTAAAAGCTAGCCACATTTTATTCCGCGTAAATACCAAACAACTAAAATATTCAATCACTCTATCGTGCTAAATAAAGCGCTAACAGCGTTACAAGTTTCTTATGTAAAACAATAACATGCTGGCATAAACACCTTGTTATCCCGCTATTTATCTGTCGCTATAAATGCCAAATACCAATCCGCTTAGTTAAGTGAATCTATTTTGAGGATAGATAAACGTGTTGATAGCTAGGCAACAAATTCGTTATTTAGTTGCTCTCGGCAATTGCTCCTGCATTGCTCTACCCTCTGCATCCATGCAGTCGTAAATGAGCATTTTTTAATGCAGATAGCGACACGTTTAGCCCCTAAAAATGATTAAGTATTATTGCAGGTTGGTATAACAACTTAACACGATTGGTATAGTAAGCTCAGTACATCATTATTCTACGCAGACTTATTACGCTAAAAATTCGCACGAATTAAAGAATTTAATTAACTTAAGTATAAAAAAATAAAAACTTTTGAACTTGAAGAAGATAGTGTAAAAATGGTGGCCCCTCCCAGACTCGAACTGGGGACCTAACGATTATGAGTCGTGTGCTCTAACCAACTGAGCTAAGGGGCCAACTTTGTATAACTACGAAGTAGTTAATTTTTGAAGCGTTTAGCCACTGAGCGACTAAATCGGGTTGCAGTATAAAAAGTTTTTTAAGGCTTGTCACTAGCAAAAACCTTTATTTTAACAATCAGTAAGCTGACTGCTTAAATAGTAATCTTTTTGCATGCAAATAGGCAGGAAATAGCGGGAAAATAAACGCAGAAGTATGCAAGCCGCTTTTTTAAATTTAATAATTACAAAAAAGTGGCCGGCTCAAATTAGCCACGCCAAACATTATTTTTTAGCAATAATGTAAATAGCATGAATTAAACCGGGGAAGTAACCCAGTAAAGTTAGTAAAATATTTAGCCAAAAGTGCATACCTAAACCAACTTGCAAAAACACGCCTAGTGGTGGCAGTAAAATCGACAATATAATACGAATAATATCCATGATGTAACTCCTTTAAAATAACAAGCAAAAAGCCCAGCTAGGCTGGGCTTTTTAGTATAGTGTATTATTCGGCAACGATAGTTAGTTCATCTACCACGTCACGAACATCTTCAGCATTTTTAGCAATTTTTACTGCTAACTGCTTTTCGGCTTCTGTTTCAACAGAACCTTTAAGCTTAACTATACCGTTGTCGGTATCTACATCGATGTCTGTACCGTCAACTTCTGAGTCAAATAAGAAACGTGTAGTAATTACTGTGGTGATTTTAGCGTCAGTTAAGTCGTTATCGTCATCATCCATAGTGGCACGATCTTTATCGTCCATATCCATGTTTTTAACAACTGTTAGGTTGTTTTCTACATCAGATACGCCATCTAGGCTAATTACAAGTTCTTCAGCTAGCTCTTTATCAAGGTCGCTGTTTACTTTACCTGTAAGTACTACCTTGCCATTTTTTACATCAGTGTTAATGTCAAAGTTGTTTAGATTAGTGTTCATAAGAAGCACTGTTTCTGCCTTACCATCAATCCAAGCATCTTTACTTTCATTTTCCCACGTGCCCGCTTGAGCACCCATAGCTGTAGTACCTAGAACTAAAGCCGCAATCATAGATTTGTTGAATGTTTTCATAATCTTTCTCCTTTTGATTAAAGACATTTTTATATATGCGAGCTTCAGGCCAACTTTATTTACACTTTAAATTCATGAAGTTAGCTATTTTGTTAGGTGTAAATAAAAATACCTTCGAGTAAACATTTACCGGCTATTAGGTAAAACTTTCTTAAGTGGTGAAAATAACGATTATATTGCTGTTTTGGTTAATCTATCGTTAATATAATAAACTAAACATTATCATTAAAATAATAAACCATTGATATATAACACTTTAAGTTTTGGTGCACCGCTTGCTTTACACAGCAGTAACTCATATTAAAAGGATTATTCCCATGCCTGTAAAAATTGAAGACCGCCCAATAGAGCAAGTCCGCGAGCAAGTGATAGATCAACTTATTTATAACTACAGCCATGGCGTTATCTCAGCCGAGGCCTTTGAAAGGCGCTTAGACAGTGCCATGGAAGCAACCGATAACAAAGCGTTACTTAACTTAGTAGAGGATTTAACCCTTACTACTGATACCCAGTACACTGCCCAAAAGCAAACTCAGTTTGCCCCAAATTACAGTGCCCAACAAGCGGATGAAGAAAGCTTAACACTACGAAGTATTTTAGGCTCGAGCGAGCGTAGCGGCCAATGGGTGGTCCCTAAAGATATTTACATTCAAAACTATATGGGATCAATTGTGCTTGATTTTACCGATGCTATATTTACCCATCAACATGTCACTATTCACGTTAGCTGTTATTTAGGCAGCGAAGAAATTTATGTACCAGAACACGTTAATGTAGTGTCTAAAATGTTTTGCATAATGGGCAGCTTTGAAAATAAAACAGTGTCGCTCAATAAGCGCCAAGGACCTACAATCAGCCTTGAGGGTAAAACTGTTTTAGGTTCGGTGGAAGTAAAAGTTAAACGTACCATTAAAGAAAAATTTGTCAGTTTTGCTAATGATTTAAAGGCCCAGTTTGGGGTAAATAATAAGTAATATGCGTAAAACATAATGTGTAGAAAAACTATATTGTTTGCTTTTCTACACATATGTTTAACGGCTACTTTATAAATCGTTATTACGCTCGCTAGGAATGTCACTCATATACTGCACAAACTCAACTTCGAACCCTGCTGGGTCTAAGTAATATACATTTTTTCTAAACGGGTTTTCTGCGCCCTCTTTATCAACGTTAAACCCTGCGTGCTTTAAGCGCTTTACAACCGCATCGAGGTTATTTGTTACGTAAGCAAAATGCGCAAGCCCTACTTGGTGCCCTGTCAAATCTCTGTTTTTATGCTCACCATTATCACTTATTGCAATATAGTGGTTATCGTCGCCAAAATGTACCCAGCGCTTAGGTTTGCCATACCAAGTATTGTTTCCTTGACTTCTAATTGACCAGTAAGGGAAGGCAGCTTGATAAAATGTAAGCATGGTATCTATGTCGTTTACTACCAAATGTACGTGTTCTAATTTCATTATTAATTACCTTAGTTGATTGCTTAAAAACAAGATAAAACCTCAAGCTAACTTTAGGTAAAGGATTTTTTTTATTTAACCTGAACTCTGGTTAAGAGACTTACTAACATAATGAATTATTGTGATATTTAAATTTACTTTCTCTAGCCAGAAATTTTCAATGAAAACAAGGCGAATTTAAATGCCAATAACTGCGAGAGATAGGTTTATTATCCAGATTTCAGGTTATTTATAAGTTATCAAAGAAACAAATATATAAGCGTTTCAATGCAGTACAAAAAACACACAAAAGTATTTGGGGTTTATTGTTTACTTTATGGCAAAAGTCGCTAAAATACGCCGGCTTAAATATATAAACGTTCTTTTACAACCCAAAGGTAATACCATGCATCCAATGTTAAACATTGCGGTTCGCGCTGCGCGCAACGCAGGCAAAATTTTACTTCGCGCAAGTGAAGATTTATCAAAAGTTGAAATTCAACAAAAAGGCACTAACGACTTAGTGACCAACATTGATAAAGAAGCCGAAGCCGTAATTCGTGATACAATTTTAAAATCTTACCCTGATCACTGCATTGTTGGTGAAGAACTAGGTGAGCACAAAGGCAAAGATGCAGATTACCAATGGATTGTTGACCCGCTTGATGGCACAACTAACTTCATCAAGGGTATCCCTCATTTCGCGGTTTCTATCGCACTTAAAGTAAAAGGTCGTTTAGACCAAGCTGTCATTTACGATCCAATTCGTGGCGAGCTTTTCACTGCTTCTCGCGGTCAAGGCGCACAACTAAACAGCAAGCGTTTACGTGTAACTAAAACGGTTGAGCTTGCAGGTTCAATTTTAGCTACTGGCTTCCCTTTTAAACAAAAGCACCACTTAGACGCATACTCAGACGCGTTTAAAGCCTTATTTGTACAAACTGCTGATATTCGTCGTGCAGGTTCTGCAGCGCTAGATATGGCGTATGTAGCTGCGGGCCGTGTTGATGGCTTTTTTGAAATTGGCTTAAAGCCGTGGGACACAGCAGCAGGCGAGTTACTTGTAAAAGAAGCTGGCGGCATGGTCGTTGATTTTGCAGGTGGCGTTAATTACAACAATAGCGGTAACATTATTTGTGGCGCGCCTAAGCTTACTCAAGCAATTATTCGTGAAATTCGCCCAGTATTACCTGAAGCGTTACTTCGCTAATAAAGTGCATGTAACCCTATTATAAAAAAGGAGCCTATGGCTCCTTTTTTGTTTTTAAAAGTAAGGGTTATCGAGCTTTAGCTCTGTAGTGTGCCCCTTGGTAAAAGGAAGTGAATTTATGTCTTTTGCAAAATACTCATCAAATAACGTGTCAAACTCTCCGCTGTTTTGCATTTTTTTTAGCCCCAGCTCTATGGCCTGTGCTAGAGCTGGCTTACTACTCACAACAAAGTAATAAATACCGGTGGGATAACTAATAAATAAATTAGGCACAATAACTAAGTTACTCTGCGCATTGGCAACAAGCTCAGAATTAACTTCGATAAATGAACGTGGAAAGTAATCGATTCTGCCCCGGCTAGTAAGTGTAAACATAGCTTGATAGTTACTCAGTGGCCTTACATGTAAGCCGTTATAGGCCATTATTTTTGTATCTGGCCAATCATGCCCTTGTACCGCCGAAAGCTCACTTAATTGCGCTAAAGTGGTAATGCCTTCAAATTTTCCGACATTTTTTTTACTAGTTAGTAAAACACGCTTGCCTATAAAGCCTTTAAAAAGAGGTATTTTAACCGCTATTGCCCGTGTTTCTCGCTCAGGACTGCTCATGCTCCAATAAATGTCCAGCTCTGTTTTATCTAGCTCAATAAGATCACGTTGTTGTTGTAAACTCACTGACTGCATTTTTATAACTACAGGGTAATTAGCCCGCTCTAGGGCTCGTGTTAATAGTTCACTTAGGTATTCTTCGCGGGCATTTTGCACACTTTGCTTTTGAGCAACATTAACAATTTCGGCCCCTTGCACAAAAAAACTAATTGCAAGTAAAGCAAACCCAGCTACAACTTTTTTTAATGGCAACATAATAATTACCTATTTTTATACCACGTGTTTGTTATCTGTCGCCAAGTGCACTACGGCAGGCGCTGGCTTTCTGCGCTTACAAATAAACAAATAACTATGGCGATACCGCTTAGCCTCTTTTTTAGCATCTGTTGCCAGTGCTGCAACTTGATGGCTGTTTTTACATTCTTGTAAATCGGGAGCCACAAGGCCAATTGATAACGTAAGTAAAGGTACAAATTGCTTTTCTCCCTCACGATTTGTAGCCCAATAACCTTTGCTCTTAATGTGCTCAGGCGTAAAAAAGGTGCGTGATTGCAGTTCAAACTGCTCAATTATGGTATTACAAATATGCACAGCATTTGATTGGTCAAACACAACCATAAAGTCATCGCCACCTATATGTCCTACAAAGTTAGCACTGTTTTCGCACGCTTGCACGGTTACATTGGCCAACAATTTAATCACACTATCACCACTGGCATAACCGTATAAATCATTGAACTGCTTAAAGTGATTAAGATCTATATAAGCAAGCGAAAACACACTTTTTGAGCGTAGCCTTTGCTCTATTGCCTCATTAATCGCTACATTACCAGGAAGCATAGTGAGTGGGTTAGCATGCTTGGCGTGACGTATTTTTTCTTCTGTTATATGTTTTAAAATATCACGTAAAGGGGCAAGCCCTAAGTAACGACCATGACGCGTGATCACAATATGACGGCGAATATCAAAGTCTTGCTCTGTAATTTGCTGACTCACAGTATCAAGAAGCTGGTTTTCATCCACCACTAAAGGTTGTTTATCCATAAAATCGGTTACGGGGCACTTGTCGTAAAGAGCATGGCCATAAGGCGCTGCAAACACTTCTGTGAGCTGATCTTTATGCAGTAGCCCAACCGGCTGACCTGCTTTATTTAAAACCGCAAGGCTTATAACGGCCTTGTCTTTTTCAAATAGTTTGTGGGCATCTTTACTGCGAGTTTCGCTGTCTATTGCCTCTTGTGTTACAGCAAGCCAGCCAATGGCCATAGATTGATCAAACACATTGCTTGGCTGTTTAAAACTCAATCCTTGTAATTGTTCTGAGCTGTAATCAAGACTTGGATTTGAGTTCGGTTTTTCCAATAAAAAACCTTGTACGTTTGCTATTCCTAAGCTTTCAACATAAGCGAGCTCTTGTGTTCTTTCTATACCCTCGGCTATTACTGCGGTGTTTGTTGCTTTTGCTAATACCGTAATCGATTTTAAAAACTCTTTTTTAACTTCGCTTTCATCGCAATGATCAATAAAATAGCGATCTATTTTTACAAAGTCAGGGCATAGTTCAGACCACTGCTTTAACCCCGAGTAACCAGCACCAAAATCGTCAATGGCGATAATAAAACCCAATTCGCGATAATGCGCAATTGTTTTTAATAACAAAAAGCCATCATCGACCTTTTCTTGTTCTGTTACTTCAATCACCACGCGGTTTGCCACTAAGCCAAACTGCTCTATTAAGTGCAGGGTTTCACCTTTTGGGTGGCAAGGGTCAAGCAAAGTTTTGGGGCTTACATTTAAAAACAATTTACCGTTTAGGTTCAGCTTTACAAAGTTTTCAATTGCTTTTGAGCGGCATAATAGCTCAAGTTCTGAAATTAAGGCGTGCTCACTTGCCGCTTCAAACAATCGGGTTGGCATTTCTAGGGGGCTGTTTTTGGGCCCTCGACTTAGCGCTTCGTAACCTATAATTGTTTGATTAGCGATATCAAAAATAGGTTGAAATAACGTGGTTATTTCACCGTTACTTAAAATATAGTCTAGTAACTTGCGCTGCATCGTCACTGCAAAACCTGATTGTAGTTTAATAGGGGCATTAAAGTAGCAAGCCTGTATGACAATTTTATGGCATTAGATGCTATTAACCATTCAGGATTAAATTTGCTCTATTTAGAGCAATACCATCTCAGCCCTCAGTTTATACCTACTACACTGCTAACTATTCAGACGTTATTGTAATGGCTTAATTATATAATCGGCTCAAGGCTTTATACCAATCCGCATAATTAAGTGACCTATTTTGAGGATGGGTAAACGTGTTGATAACAAGGCAAAAAAATTCGCTATTTAGTTGTTCTAAATGAGAATTTTTTAACGCAGATAGCGACACGTTTAGCCCCTGAAAATGATTAAGTATTATTTCGGATTGGTATAAGTTCAGCCTAAAGAGCGTGTACGTTTACCCTTAAAGGCAACCCAGCTCTATAAAACAGCGCGCAATAAAAAACCGCTCAATTGAGCGGTTTTATTTAGCGTTAACTCTATTACGGCAATGCGTCTAGGTCTGCGCCTTCTTTTTCGATGACTTCTGGTATTAAATCTTCTTTACTTACGCCCATGCTAATAGCTACCGAGCTTGCAACGTAAACTGAAGAATAAGTACCAATGAACACACCAAATAACAGGGCAGTAGCAAAGCCGTGAATGGTTTGTCCGCCCCACACAAATAGCGCAATCAATACCAAAATAGTGGTGATTGACGTTACAAGTGTACGGTTGAGTGTTTGCGTTAACGACATGTCGATAATTTCAATCGTGTCGTCGATGCGTACTTTTCGGAAGTTTTCACGAATACGGTCAGATACAACAATAGTATCGTTAAGTGAGTAACCTATTACCGCCAATATGGCCGCTAGAATAGTTAAGTCAAACTCTAATCCTAATACAGAAAACAAGCCAACTGTAATAATTACATCGTGTAGTAGTGCACCTACCGCGCCCACAGCAAAACGCCACTCAAAGCGAAATGCCACGTAAATCAAAATACAAATAAGCGCAGTTAACATGGCTAAGCCACCCTGCTCTTTTAAGTCTTCCCCTACGCTTGGACCTACAAACTCAATGCGGCGCATTACTACGCTCTCATCAGCTTGCTTTAAGGCAGTAATAACTTGGTTACCAATCACCTCGGCTTTTACTTCACTGCCGCGCGGCGCTAAGCGAACCAAAATATCTTGGCTAGAACCAAACAGCTGCACTGAGGCATCAGCAAAACCGTTTTCAGCTAATACTGAGCGTACTTTTTTTAAATCAGCAGGTTGCGAAAAACCAACTTCTACCGCGGTACCGCCAGTAAAATCTAAACCAAAGTTTAAACCTTTGATAAAAATTGAGGCAAACGACGCTAAAATTAATAGCGTAGAAAAACCCATTGCCACTTTACGAAGTGACATGAAACGTAGGGTTTTACCACCCAAACTTAAAATTTGCATGTCCGCTCCTTAAATTGAAAGTTTATCAATGCGCTTACCACCAATAAATAAGTTAATTACCGCACGGGTACCAACTATGGCTGTAAACATTGAAGTTAAAATACCAATTGCCAGCGTTACGGCAAAACCTGCAATAGGGCCGGTGCCCACTGCAAATAAAATAACTGCAGCAATTAAAGTGGTAATATTGGCATCAAAAATAGTACTAAATGCGCTATCGTAACCAAAATGAACGGCTTGTTGAGGGCTGCGGCCATCGGCCAGTTCTTCACGAATACGCTCAAAAATAAGAACGTTAGCATCAACCGCCATACCTACTGTTAATACAATACCGGCAATACCTGGCAGCGTTAAAGTTGCCCCTGGTATTAACGACATTACACCTACAATAAGCACTAAGTTAGCAGCTAGTGCAACGTTGGCAACTAAACCAAACCCTTTGTAGTAAATAAGCATAAAGGCAAGTACAAACGCAAAGCCTAGGGCTACAGCGGTCATACCGGCTTCAATGTTTTCTTGACCTAGGCTTGGGCCTACTGTGCGCTCTTCAACAATTTGAATTGGCGCTACTAATGCACCGGCGCGTAATAGCAAGCTTAAGTTATGGGCTTCGGCTGGGTTATCAATACCTGTAATACGGAATGAGCGATCAAGACGAGCTTGAATAGTCGCAACGTTAATGACCTCTTCTACCTTAATAGGTGGAAGTGCTTTACCGTCTGCATCTTTTTTACCCGATGGCTTATATTCAATAAATACCGTTGCCATACGCTTACCAATAGCGCGTTTGGTAAAGGCATTCATTTTTGCCCCACCTTTGCTATCTAAAGTAATGCTTACCTGAGGACGCTGGTATTCATCGTTTCCTGATTGCGCTCCAGTGATATGGCTACCTTCAAGAATGACACGTTTTTTTAGTACCACAGGGTAGCCATCGCGGCTCATGATCATTTCTGTGCCTGCAGGAATGCGCCCTTGAGCAGCCGCACTTGGGTCTGCGTTTTCGTCTACTTCACGAAATTCTAGGGTGGCCGTTGCACCTAAAATTTCTTTGGCGCGTGCTGTATCTTGTACACCAGGTAGTTGCACAATAATGCGCTCAGCACCTTGGCGCTGTACGTTAGGCTCTGCAACACCAATTTGGTTAATACGGTTACGAATAATGGTTTCGTTTTGCTTTATAGCGTAGTCACGTATTTCTTTAAGCTTTTGCTCACTCATAGTGGCAAAAAATGCGCGGTCGTTGCTGCTATCATCTATGTATACGTTTAGTGGGTAGCGCGATGCTAAAAAACGCTCAGCGGCGTCTTTGTCTTCTTCGGTACGCATTTCGACACGCATACGCTCAGAGCCCGCTACACGGCGAACACTACGGTAACGAAGTTTTTCTTCGCGTAAATCGCTTCTAAAGTCTTGCTCCATTTGCTCTAGCTGATTATCTACCGCGGTTGCCATGTCGATTTCCATGGTGAAGTGAACACCACCACTTAAATCAAGACCTAGCTTCATCGGGTTACCACCCAATGATTTTAACCATGCAGGTTGCGCGGGTGCCATATTAATAGCAGAGATATAATCGTCGCTAAGAGAGTTACGCAGTAAGTCTTGCGCTTTTAGCTGTTCTTCAACATTTTTAAAACGTACTAATACTTGGCCGCCTTCAAGCACGGTAGACTTAGCTGTTACATTATGTTGTTTGAGGGTTGCGTTTACTTTGTCTACTACACTGAGATCGACATCTGCGCCTTTAGCCCCCGAAACCTGAATGGCCGGATCGCGGCCATACAAGTTTGGAGAAGCATATAAAAGGCCAATGGCTACCACAGCTAAAACAAGTAAATACTTCCAAATTGGAAACTTGTTTAACACAGGCATGTCCTTTTTATTTTTATAGTGACTTCATTGTGCCTTTAGGCAATACAGCAGATACTGCCGATTTTTGTACTGTTACTTCAGCTTGCTCATTTAAAGAAATCACGATGAAATCTTTATCTTCAGTAATTTTAACAATTTTACCTACTAAGCCACCTTGAGTAAGTACTTCATCACCTTTAGCCATCGCACTCATTAAGCTTTTGTGCTCTTTAACGCGCTTAGCTTGCGGGCGGTAAATTAAAAAGTAAAAAACTAAACCGAAAATAGCTAACATAATTAGCATTTCCCAACCACCACCTGCAGCAGGTTGTCCAGCAGCGGCGTGTGCGTTTGAAATAAATAAACTCATAATACTTCCTCTATATTTTTAAATTTTAATTTATATCTGCAAGCTCTGGCACATCTTGGCCACGGCGAGCATAAAAATCACTAACAAATTCTTCTAGTTTACCTTCGCTAATTGCATTGCGTAGGCCTTCCATAACACGCTGATAGTATCGTAAGTTATGGATTGTGTTTAGTCGTGCACCTAAAATTTCGTTACATTTATCAAGGTGATGCAAATAAGCGCGCGAGTAGTTTTTACAGGTATGGCAATCACACTCAGGATCGAGTGGGCCAGTATCTGTTTTGTGTACTGCGTTGCGAATTTTAATTGTACCTGTGGTAATAAATAAATGACCATTACGTGCATTACGGGTAGGCATTACACAGTCAAACATATCAATACCACGGCGTACAGACTCAACTAAGTCTTCAGGTTTACCTACACCCATTAAGTAGCGCGGTTTGTCTTCTGGCATTTTGTACGCACAATGATCAAGAATATTCATCATTTCGTTTTTAGGCTCACCAACCGATAGGCCGCCTAGTGCGTAACCATCAAAGCCAATTTCTTCTAGGCCTTTTTGTGATTGTGCACGTAACTCTGGGTACATACCACCTTGAATAATACCAAATAAGGCTGATGGGTTATCGCCGTGGCCTTCTTTAGAGCGCTTAGCCCAACGAAGCGATAGCTCCATTGAGTCTTTAGCTTCTTTTTCGGTAGCAGGATATGGCGTACATTCGTCAAAAATCATTACGATGTCTGAGCCTAAATCACGCTGTACTTCCATTGATTTTTCAGGCGACATCATAATTTGGTCACCATTTACAGGCGATTGGAACAACACGCCTTCTTCGGTAATTTTACGCATAGCGCCAAGGCTAAATACTTGGAAACCACCTGAGTCGGTTAAAATTGGAAAGTCCCAATTCATAAAGTCGTGTAAATCACCATGTTGTTTAATGATTTCAGTACCTGGGCGTAGCATTAAATGAAAGGTGTTACCCAAACAAATTTGCGCCCCTGTGGCTTTAACTTCATCTGGGGTCATGCCCTTAACAGTACCGTAAGTACCAACTGGCATAAATGCCGGCGTTTCTATTACACCACGGTCAAAAATCAAGCGGCCGCGGCGCGCTTTTCCGTCGGTGCGGTCTAATTCAAATTTCATATCATCCTCAATGTCGGAAAAACAGTCCAACAAGCTATAATTTAACCGCTCGATTCTACCCTTTTTGCCCCGCTATTACTATTAGCTGCGGTAAATTCAGTTATGCCAATTGCCACAAACAAAAACCCCAGCAACTAAGCTGGGGTTTTTGATAGATTCGACTGACTATTAAACAATAACTTGTTACTTGCGTGTTAAAAACATCGCATCACCGTAGCTAAAAAAGCGGTACTTTTGTTCTATAGCCGTGTTGTACGCGCCCATAATGTTATCTTGCCCGCTAAAGGCACTGACTAGCATTATGAGGGTTGATTCAGGTAAGTGAAAATTCGTCACCATGGCATCAACTACATTAAACTGATAACCCGGAAAAATAAAAATATCGGTATCGCCAAAATAGCTCTCTAATTTACCGCCGTGTACTTTTGCTGCCGACTCAAGTGAACGCACAGAAGTAGTACCTACCGCAATAATGCGCCCGCCACTGGCTTTAGTTTGTGCAACAGCTTGTACCACGTCGTCAGGCACTTCAATGTACTCAGAGTGCATTACATGCTCATCTACGCTTTCTACACGCACCGGCTGAAACGTACCTGCGCCAACATGTAGCGTAACAAAGGCCATGTTTACGCCTTTTTGTTTTAATGCCGCCATTAGCTTATCGTCAAAATGCAGCCCTGCTGTAGGCGCTGCTACTGCACCCGGCTTTTCGCCATATACTGTTTGATAACGCTCGCGGTCAGCTTCGGTGTCTGGGCGGTCAATGTAAGGAGGTAAAGGCATGTGGCCAATATCGTTTAGAATATCGAGTACATTTTGGCTGCGATCAAATTCAAGCTCAAATAATGTATCGTGTCGCGCAATCATTGTCGCTTTTGCTTTACCTTCTAAAATAACTTCGTTACCAGGCTTTAACGACTTACTTGCTCTTACATGGGCAAGTACTCGGTGCTCATCAACTACACGCTCTACAAGCACTTCTACTTTACCGCCTGATGCTTTTTGACCAAACATACGTGCAGGAATAACGCGGGTGTTATTAAATACCAATAAGTCACCTTCGTTAACTAAATCAAGTAAGTCACTAAACACTTTGTGTTCAACGTTGCCAGTTGGGCCATCCAAGGTTAGTAAACGGCTGCTGGTTCTGTCTTGTTTAGGAAAACGAGCAATTAATTCATCAGGTAAGTCAAAGCTAAAGTCAGCCACGCGCATAGTCGGTATTCCACATCATTAAAATCGCGCCAAGTGTATATCTATCCTCGGCTAAGCTCAAGATATCTACCACAGTTGAGAGGATTCACCCTATTTTAGATACATTTGAGTAACTACTTTAAATAATCTTGTTCTTATTGGTAAATATCATTATTCTTACTGCCTTTGATATTGATGGCTTTGTTTTGGGGTTATAAAAAGTGGCAGATAAGCTGAAATTGCTCATTCTAAACGCAAGTAGCGAAGAACGCCGCACTATACGCGCCACGTTAGAGTACTTAAACGTATTTGAATTTATTGAAGCCGCAGATAGCCTAGATGCACTTACCCTTTTGAAAAAGCAGCCAGTAAACATGATTATTACAGGCCTAAGCGTGGGGAAAATAGATGGCTGGCGTTTTTCTCGGATGATCCGCTCAGGTTTACTTAACACCCCAAAAAACACCCCTATTTTACTTATTCCGCCTATTTATTGTGAGCGTATAGCAGAAACCACCGCTCGCAGTTATGGCATAGATGCTGTACTGCCCTTTGAGCACCAAGACATGTTGCCGCAGGTGCTTGCCAATGTTCTGTCTACGCATTTAGAAAAAAGTAGTCGCCTTAATTTACTCTTGCTTGAGCCTATTGCGCAAAAAGCCGATGAAATAACAGAGCAACTAAAGCTCAACTTTGCTATTACCCATGTCACCACAAAGCAAAATGCCCTCAGCGCCTATAACCAACAAAAGTTTGCTATTGTGCTGCTTGATGCAACCGCGTCGCACGCTGAAACTTCCAGCGTTTTAGTCGAAGAAATACTGCAACATAACCCTAAACAAGCCATCGTAACTATTATTGATAATAACGATGCAGACTATGCAGAGCAGCTGCTACTCTCCGGTGTTACCGATTTTATAAGAGCACCGTACGACCCATCGTTTTTAAATAAAGTATGTGACCATGCAGCGCGACGTGAAGACTTTATGGTGAGCTATGCAGAGTTTGCTCAAAAGGTTGAGCAGCTAAGTCTTAGCGAAGTACGCTATAAAGAGCTATTTTCGGCGCACCAGCGTATTTTGCTGCATTTAAATACGGTGGTTTTAGAGCTCGACCAACAAGGCAAAATTCGCTTTATCAATCCTGCTTGGGAAACACTCAGTGGCTTTGGGGTTAAATCGTCTTTGCAAAAATCATTGACCGATTATTGCTCTGATGAATGCCAAATAAAACTAAATACGACCATTAACGATATTCTTAATGGCGGCACACACCAGCAGCAAGTTGAGATTCAACTTAATCATAAAAATGGCAATCAAATTTGGGTTGAATGCCGATTACAGCTGATAAAAAACAGCCGTAATAATGCCACCATTACTGCCACAATCGACAACATACACGAGCGTAAGCAGGCTGAGTTAAAGCTACGCCACTTAGCCCTACACGATACGCTAACAGGCTTACATAATCGTTATTACTTTGATCAACAACTCAACAAAATATGCCAAAACAATCACACCTATGGTGATGTAGAGCACGCGCTTATTTATATCGATTTAGATCATTTTAAAATAATTAACGACAGCAAAGGCCACCAACAAGGCGACATTGTACTAAAAGATGTAGCCCAATTATTTGAAGCAAACATTAGCGCAAAACATTTAGTATGCAGAATAGGCGGTGACGAATTTGCTGTTATTTTAAAAAACACGCAACTGCTTGACGCTCACCTAATTGCAGAGAGTATTTGTAGTGCGATTGAACAGCACGAGTTTAAATCTGAAGACCAAGTGTATTCTATTAGCTGCTCTATTGGTTTAACCCAAATAACGGCTAAAAATTGCGATCCGAGTGAGTGCCTCAAGCAAGCCGATATCGCCTTATATATTGCTAAAAGTTTAGGGCGTAACCTAGTGCACTGCTACTCAAAAGAAGATGCGCAAAATAACACTTTGCAAACCGGACTTGAGTGGGGGCATGAGATTCGACAAGCACTTCAGCAAGATAACGTAGAACTGCATTACCAGCCAATATGGGACTTTAAAGCCAATAAAGTGGCTTATTTTGAAGCCTTGTTACGTTTAAAAATAGACAATAAACTTATTTTTCCTAACCAGTTTATTCCCTCTTTGGAGTTGCTAAACGATACCTTTTTGATGGACCAATGCGTTATTCGCAATGCTATTGCCAGCGTGGCTGAGCACCCAGATTTGAATCAAGTGGCGATCAACCTTTCTGCCCAATCGTTTTTAGATGAGCGTTTACTGCCACATATAGAGTCGAGCCTTGAAAAATACCACGTGCCGCCTTCGCGTATTATTTTTGAGATTACCGAATCGGCCTCTGTTAACAATTTAAAAGCCACTCGCAAAATGATAGAAAAGCTAAACAGCTTAGGTTGTCACTTTTCTATTGATGACTTTGGCACAGGCTTTAGCACATTTAACTATTTAAAACAGTTGCCTGCACAACATGTAAAAATAGATGGCTCATTTGTACGCGACATGATTAACGATCCTATTGACCTAGCACTGGTCAAAGCCATAAACGATATAAGCCGCTCCCTTGATAAGCGCTCTGTGGCAGAATACGTAGAAAGCGAAGAGATATTTTTTGCACTTAAAGAGATTGGTGTTGACTACGGACAAGGCTACTTTATTGCTCGCCCAGTGCCTGTAGAAAAAGTGCAATCGACACTTAAAATTATTTACCAGAAGAAACCTTTTATCCAACAACCGCCTAGCGCTAGCTAAACATTTTTAAACAGTTTTAAGCATTTTATTACTATCATTATTGCACTTATTGCCTATACTTTACGTACCACTTAGTAAATGTCTTGTTATTTTGATGATTTAACAATAAAAACATGACATTACCTATAAACATACATGGCTAGCAATTAAATAGAGGTTTAAGCTTGTCAGGTTTAAGGAGAAAGGTATGGCGCAGTTGATAATTTTACTTCTCGTAATACATTGTGTAATTGCGTATCAGTGCTACCGGTACGCGCAGCTAAAGGGTTACCCTGTAGGCGTATTTGCTACTTTAGGCCTGCTCCCATATTTTAATGTAGTCGTATGGATTTACCTGCTTTTTCTACCCGAACTAGAACCCTTTGAAAGCCAAACACATAGCAAACAGCAGCCCTTGTAGGCTGCTGTTTTGTTTATGCTACGCTAGTGCTTAATAGTGGCCAATAACCACACTGCACAAACCCTGTTTACCTAAAACAACATATTACTGCTGCACTTTAACCTTAAGGTAAATAGGCTTAATTCTCAAAGTCTAAGCTACATTGGTGAGCCAAAAACACTTCCAACTGTTGACTGAATAACTTAAAGTCGCGAATTCTTCCTGTGGTTTTACGCCACAGTATGCCTATATCTCTGTAGGCATCCCCTTGCGATGGAGTTGCTATCATATTTTTATCTTTAAGAATGCCCGCATTAATTGCCATTTGCGGTAAAAATGTAACCCCTAATTGATGCTCTACCATGCTTAATAAAGTGTGTAAGCTTGCAGCTTCAAACGGATTAATACAGCTTGAGCGGTTTAAGTGACACGCACTCAATGCATGCCCCGTCATACAATGCTCTCGCTCTAATAAAAATACACTCGCATCGGGTAGCAAATTAAAGTCTTCGACCCCTTTAGCAGGGCTGTAATCTTTATGATGCACTAAACTAAAGTGATCTTTAGCCAATACTTGAGTATGAAACTTCTCCGTTTGGTACGGTAAAGCTAATAAGGCTAAATCAATATGGCCATGTTCAAGCTTATCTAATAACTTGTCGCTAGTATCTTCAACGAGTACCAACTCTAGATCACAAAAGGTTTGCTTACAAAAGTGATACAAAGGCGCTGCTATGAAGCTGGCGATAGTGGGTATAACGCCTACCACTAACTTACCACTGAGTGGTGTTAAAAAGCTTTTGGTTAGCTCTTTTAAACTAATTGTATCGTTAATAATTTTACGAGAGCGTTCAACAACCTCTTCACCAATACTGGTAAACATAAGGCTACGATTTTCTCGCTCAATTAGTTGACAACCGAGTGTTTCCTCAAGGTTTTGAATTGCACTGCTTAAAGTAGATTGCCCTATAAAGCAGGCACTTGCTGCACGGCCAAAATGCTGGTGTTGATGCACAGCTAATAAATATTGCAGCTGCTTAATACTTGGAAGATTGGTCATTTTTTCTTTCCACAAATAAAAAGACCCCAACACCTAGGGCGTTGAGATCTTTTCAAGCTAAAAGTCTTTGAGTACTTTTTTGTTAAACCCCAAACGCGGTTCTTAGTACGTAGAAAATAACAATAGCAAGGGCAGCGCCAACTGGCAATGTAATTACCCAAGAAACTACAATGTTTCTGATAACGCCCATGTTAAGTGCAGCAATACCACGTGCCATACCTACACCTAATACCGCACCAACTAAGGTTTGTGTAGTAGAAATTGGCATGCCTGTACCTGATGCAATAACAACGGTAGACGCAGCCGCTAGTTCAGCAGCAAAACCACGGCTAGGTGTTAAGTGAGTAATGCCTTCACCTATGGTTTTAATTACCTTTTTACCTAAAATAGCAAGACCGGCAACAATACCAAAGCCACCTAGTGGTAAAATCCACCATGCAATAGCTGCTTTTTTAGCGATTTCACCATTGCTTTCAACAATGTTCACAACCGCAGCAAGCGGACCAATTGCATTCGCTACATCGTTAGAGCCATGCGCAAACGCCATACAACACGCTGTTAATACCATTAATACCGCAAATACTTTTTCTACGTTATTAAATTGCATTTGTTTATCGGCCTTAGGGTCGATATTTAAACGTGAAATCGCAATTTTACCAATAATCGCTACAATCACTGCGATCGCAATAGCAATTAAATAGCCTTCTGTAGCGCCTAGGTTAATACCTATATGCTTTAAGCCTTTTTTAATTGTTACTAGCGCCATAATAAAGCCCGCTAAACCCATGTACAGAGGTACAAAGCGTTTTGCGTTTTTAAGAGGTGCATCAGTATCAAAAATCAGCTTTTGCGCACTCATAAAGATTAAGTAAGCAATGAAGCCAGATATAGCAGGCGTAATAATCCAGCTACCGACAATACCACCTACTTTATTCCATTGAATAGCCTCTGTACCCACTGCAACTAATGCAAAACCAATAATTGCACCAATAATTGAGTGAGTGGTTGAAACAGGCCAGCCTAAAAATGAAGCAATTAATAGCCAAGTACCCGCTGCAAAAAGCGCAGAGATCATACCTAAAACCATTAAATCAGGGAGCGCAGCAAAAGGCGCTGCATCAATAATCCCTTTGCGAATTGTTGATGTAACCTCACCACCTGCTAAATAAGCACCAGCAAATTCAAAAATCATAGCAATAATAATTGCTTGTTTTATTGTTAACGCTTTTGAACCTACCGAAGTACCCATCGCATTAGCAACGTCGTTCGCGCCAATACCATAAGCCATAAAAAAGCCGACTGCTGCGGCAATTAAAACTAATACCGTGCCGTAAGATGCAATGATATCCATTGTGTAACCTTAATCTTTCGTTTTTGAACTGATTTTAAATTAACGAGCTAGCATCAGCTCAAGACGTGATCCTACGCGCTCTGCAATATCTGCAAGCTCGCCAACCCATTCAATGATTTTGTATAAAAACATAACATCAATAGGGTTTAGCTCGCTTTCTACATCGCGTAGTTGGCGGCGTACTTTAATTTGCATATCATCCGTGTCTTGTTCTATGGCATCCAATTCTACGAGCATTTTTTCTACTAAGGTAACCTCGCGACCTTTAAAACCTGTTTCTAATAACTCTTCTAACTCATTAATTGCTTTTGATGCTTGTTTAGTCGCATCAACACAACGAGTTAAATAAGCTAAAAAGTCTGCTTGCATAGCACTAGGAATTGTCATTTCACGGCCAATTACGCGCCCTGCAATGTCTTTAGCCTTATTTGCTATTTTATCTTGTTGAGTTACGAGTTCGAGCAGATCAGTACGCTCTACCGGCATAAATAAACCGCGCGGTAATTGTAAGCGTATATCTCTTTTCATATCATCAGCTTCACGCTCTAAATTACGAATAGTTAAACGAAGCTCTTCTGCTTGCTCCCACTCTTCTTTAAATACGTGATTAAAAAAAGGTATCAAGGCTTTACTTGCTTGATGAACCTTCTTGATGTGTTCTTCCATTGGTTTGATAGGAGATTTTGCAAATACTCCTAAAAACGCGTTTGTAGGCATAACTGACCCTTTAATCAAATTGATATGCTTTGCAGCATGAATTTTACAGTATTAGCGGCGATTGTGAACGCTTTTTATTATTTCATCACTGCTAATAATGCATAAAGCGGCACTAAGCCGCTTTAATAAAAAAGAATGATAGATAAAAACCTATAACGATTTTTCTATATCTTCTTGAGATGTATGACGAATATCTTTGCCGTTAACAAAATAAATAATGTATTCTGCAATATTTTGGCAACGGTCGCCAATACGCTCTAATGAACGTACAGACCATACTAAATCCATAATCTTAGGAATTGAACGTGGATCTTCCATCATGTAAGTCATAATTTGACGCGTGATTGCTTCATATTCGCGGTCAACTTTTGAATCTTCTTTATGTACTTCAAAGGCGCGTTGTACATCCATACGTGCAAATGCATCAAGCACATCGTGTAGCATTTTTAAAACTTGGCGACCCATGTTTTCGATATTCACTAATAAATCTTGCTGATCTTTAGTAAATGAATCCAAGGCAACTTTAGCAATGCGCTCTGCTTCATCGCCAATGCGTTCTAAATCGGCAATCGTTTTTGCAATGGCTATTACTAAGCGTAAATCGCTCGCTGCAGGCTGGCGACGCGCAATGATGCGTGTACACTCATCATCAATACTCACTTCCATCGCATTTACTTTGTAATCGTTCTGGCGTACTTTTTGTGCCAGTTCAGCATCATTACGGCTTACTGCATCTAATGCACTGCTTAGCTGCTGCTCAACTAGTCCACCCATGTTAAGTACATGGTTACGAACATTTTCTAGCTCTTGGTTAAAGCGCCCAGAAATATGCTTATTTATATTATGTTCCATAATTACCTTCTCTTAAATTCGTTTACAACACTAAAACGTATACAACTAGCCATAACGGCCTGTAATGTAATCTTCCGTTTTCTTTTTGCTTGGCGTTGTAAATAAGGTATTTGTGTCTGAGTATTCAATCAACTCACCCATGTACATAAAGGCAGTTTGATCAGATACACGCGCTGCTTGTTGCATGTTATGTGTCACAATAACAACGGTAAATTTATTCTTTAACTCGTTAATTAGCTCTTCAATAACCAAAGTAGAAATTGGGTCAAGTGCCGATGTTGGTTCATCAAGTAATAGCACTTCAGGTTCAATTGCAATTGAACGGGCAATAACTAAACGTTGTTGCTGACCACCCGATAGACCAAATGCACTATCGTGTAATCTGTCTTTTACTTCATCCCATAAAGCCGCGCCGCGAAGTGACTGCTCTACCACTTCATCTAGCTTACGCTTTTCTTTAATACCTTGTAAGCGTAGGCCATAAACCACATTTTCATAAATTGATTTAGGAAATGGGTTAGGACGCTGAAACACCATACCCACGTTACGACGAAGCGCCGCTACATCTACATTTTTATCGTAAATGTTTTGGCCGTGAAGCAATATTTCACCTTCAATACGACACACATCAACTAAATCGTTCATGCGGTTAATACAACGTAATAGCGTTGATTTACCACAACCCGAAGGGCCGATAAACGCCGTTACTTGGCCCTTTGGAATATTCATATTTACTTTGCTAAGCGCTTGCTTTTCACCATAGTAAAGATCAAGGTTCTTAATCTCTAACGCTTTTTGGTCATCAGTTAAGTTTTCTAAGTCTAACTTCAAGCTTTTATTAGCTTGGTTTACTTGTGGAGCGACTGTAATCATGTTTGTTACCTATAATTCTTTACTAATTAGTGTTCAAGCGATCTGAATTTTTCACGTAAATGGTTACGTATGCCTATCGCTGTTATGTTGAGGGTAATAATCACCGACACTAATAAGAAGGCCGTTGCGTATACCAGCGGGCGCGCCGCTTCAACATTAGGGCTTTGAAAACCCACATCATAAATATGAAAGCCTAAGTGCATGAACTTTCTATCTAAGTGAAAATAAGGGAAGTTGCCATCAAGTGGTAACGTAGGGGCCATTTTTACCACACCTACCAACATTAACGGCGCAACCTCACCGGCCGCTCGAGCAACAGCAAGTATCAAACCTGTCATAATTGCTGGGCTTGCCATAGGAATAATAATACGCCATAAGGTTTCAACCTTGGTTGCACCAAGCGCTAATGAACCATCACGCACTGTACTAGGAATACGCGATAAACCTTCCTCGGTTGATACAATTACAACCGGTAGTGTAAGAATCGCTAATGTAAGCGCAGACCACATAACACCTGGCGTACCAAATACTGGCGTTGGCGCGGCTTCTGGGTAAAATAGTTGGTCAAGGCTACCACCTAACATGTATACAAAAAAGCCTAAACCAAATACACCATAAACAATAGACGGTACACCCGCAAGGTTAATTACCGCAATACGAATCATCTTAGTTACTGCATTTTTAGCTGCGTATTCGTGTAAGTAAATTGCAGCAACAACACCAAATGGGGTCACAATAACAGCCATCAGCATAACCATAAATACGGTACCAAATATAGCAGGGAATACGCCGCCTTCGGTGTTTGCCTCACGTGGGTCGTCTGATACAAATTTACCCAGTTGTACAAAGTAATGGCCTAATTTTGAGAAAAAGCCCATGTCGTTCGGCAACCAAACATCAAGTACTTGATACAGTGGAATAGTAACTACTTCACCGCGCATATCCTTAACTAATACTTGGTCACGCTTAGCTTTTTTACGCAGTGCAAATAACTCTTTTTCAAGTACGGCGTATTCGTTACGTAACTCGGCACGTGCTTTGGCAAGCTCAGCAACACGCTCATCGGTTAATTCATCATCAAGCAAGTATGCTTTTTCTTGCAAGCGAAGACGTTCTAATTCGTAGTTGATATGACCGATGTCGCCATTTTGTAAATCAAGTGCTTCGTCGTTTAAATCAACTGCACGCTCGACTAACTCATGTAAGACTTCGATTTTATCGCCAGAAACTGGCTCTCCATCTTTAATTACACCTTCTATGTAGCCATAAAAGTTACCGTTTTTACTGCGTTCAAATACAGCAAGCGTAGCCGGTGTACTTTGCTCAGTAATGTCAGTTTCTAATATCCAACGAAAGTCTAAGTCTACATATTCGCGGTTACCTGTTTTTATCAGTAAACGCTCAACTTCGTCTTTATTAAAATCTGAAACATCAATACCTGTTGCAGCTAAACGCGCTGTAGGTACTAGCTCCCGGTCGTAAACTTCACCAATTATGGTTTGTTTTGAAATAGACCCTTCTAGCTCAAATTGAACTACTTCTGATGGCCAGAAAAAACTTAATCCCTTCCAAGCTATCATTGCTAATAAACCGAGAACTGAAATTAAGCTGATGCTTACTGCACCACCTGTCATCCAAATCCAAGGAGAACCAGACTTAAACCACTGCTTTACCATGTCGTGTCTCTCCACTTACATTGAGCTGTATTTTTCACGCAGTTGCTGACGAACAAACTCAGCCACTGTGTTGAAAACAAACGTGAATATGAATAGTACAAATGCTGCCAAGAACAAGATTCTATAGTGCGAGCTGCCTACTTCTGATTCAGGCATTTCTACCGCAATATTGGCAGCCAAAGTACGCATACCTTGGAAAATACTCCAATCCATAATTGGCGTATTACCTGTAGCCATTAATACAATCATGGTTTCGCCCACTGCACGGCCAAGCCCCATCATTACGGCAGAGAAAATACCTGGGCTTGCTGTTAGTAGCACCACACGAACTAGTGTTTGCCACTGCGTAGCACCAAGTGCAAGTGAGCCATTTGATAAGTGTTTAGGCACACTAAATACAGCATCTTCGGCAATCGAAAATATAGTAGGAATAACCGCAAAGCCCATCGCAATACCCACAACTAATGAGTTACGTTGGTCAAACGTCATACCAAGCTCGTTTGTTAGGTACTGACGCACATTACCGTCAAACATCCAAAGCTCTACTGTTTCGCTCATTGCAAACGATAGCCAGCCAATAAATAATACAACCGGTATAAGTAAAATAGAGTGTGACCCTTCAGGGATTTTATGGCGAATACTCGCTGGTAACTTAGTCCAACCAAGTGCTGTAGCTAATACCCCTAAAGGTAATAAAATCAGTAAGCCAACAATAGCAGGTAGGTGCTCTTCTATAAGTGGCGCTAACCACAGGCCTGCTAAAAAGCCTAATATTACGGTTGGCAGAGCTTCCATAATTTCTACGGTTGGCTTTACCACTCTACGTAATTCACTCGACATAAAGTAAGCGGTGTAAATAGCGGCTGAAAGCGCAATAGGTACTGCAAATAGCATGGCGTAAAGCGCTGCTTTTAAGGTACCAAACGAAATAGGAACCAAAGAAAATTTAGACTCAAAGTCATCACTTGCTGATGTAGATTGCCAAATGTAAGCAGGCTCTGGGTAACCTTCGTACCATACTTCCTGCCAAAGGGCAGACCATGTAACCTCTGGGTGTTCATTATGAACGTCTAATACAGTTAGTTGGTTATCAGCTAAAATAAGGGCTGCATTTGAGCGCGGAGCTATAGCAAAGTTTTTAATCTCACCCTCGCTGACTTTACCTTGCCAAAGTTTTGCCTCACTTGTGGTGTAATACACACCTAACTCACCGTTACTGCTTGTTGTGAAAAAAGTACGACGATAAAACTCAGTAAAAATATTCAGCTTGCTTTGTTTCGTTGTTTCAAACGAGCGAATTTTTTGATACTCGCGGCCGCTGTCTGTATTAACTTCAAACCACTGTGATACTTCGCCGTTATCGTTTGCCAGCATTAGTGAGTTAGCGCCAGCAAGTAGCTGCGCAGACACTAAGTTAGCACTTTCTTCGTTAGCCGAAAGCAGCTGAATTTGCTCTACTTCGCTTGGGTAGCGTGTATCGTAAACATAAATTTGATTGGCAGAGCGCACAAACGTACGCGTGGTGTCTGGCGAGATTAACAACTCATCAACACGGCCTTCAATATTAAGCTCAGTGCGCTCAACAACCCACTCCACTTCACCGGTAAACATGTTTTCTTCAGCAACAAAACTGCTGAATAAAACGCGCTTATCTTCAGTTAATGCAACAACGGCTGTTTTATCTTCATAGTGGCTAAACGCAAAACGCTTAATAGCGGCACCTTGTTCATCAACTTCAAGAGCCATTTCGCCAAGGGGGTAATCTAACCGTGGTGTTAACTTTCTTTGATTATTAGGAAAAGTAACTAAAAACTTAGGTGCAACAACAACCACTGAGCCATTTTCTAAACCAAACGCATAATGCCCCTGAAACGGCGCACTGTTTGCAAAGCTTGATGCATCGCTAGGTAGATTAGCGCTTAATGTCTCGAGCTTTTTACCAAAGCTGTCATCTTGCACACTATAAAAGTCTACCTCGCCTTGCTGAGAGAGTAAAAATGCAACCTCAGTTTGCTCCTCAACACCTAAGCCCACAATTTGTTCAGCATTAGCAACGTTAAAACTGTTACGTTTCTCTACTTTTGCAGATTCAAAAATTGGTTGTACTACATAAAGAAGGTAAAAGAATATTAATAACAATGCTATTAATACCATTACTCCGCCTGCGGAAATACCCCACTTTGCAAACCGGTCTTTAAATAGACGGCTTCGATCCGTATTTAAAGTCGGCTTATTCGGATTGGAAGTCATCAAAACACCCTTTAATTCTGTCGTTGCATAAATTATATTTCATCAAGATGACAGTAATGTTACAGATGTAATAAATACCCGCCTAAATACTTTAAAATCAGTCCTTTTTTCTAATGATATCCCTTGTGTAATTGTTACTCACTGATATGCCACAATATAAGTTGATATAAAAAATAAAGGGCTTTAGGGCTAACTTTTAAGAAAAGTACCTATTTAAGTTTTTCAAACTCCTTTTCTCGGCGTCGGAGTTGACTAAGTTCACATATTTATAAAGCACTCCCTGCTAGCACTTTAATGGTTAAGTACAGTCGACAACGCCCAAAGCACAAAAACACTAAATATTATTGATCAAAAAATGCAATACAATCGCACTTACCACCTAGAGTGCTATAAAATTGTTAATAAATTCAGTAAGCACAAATGGTTTTCAGGGAACTAATTTGTGCTTTTATTGGACAAACAATTTAACGCAGACAATACTAAATCTATGAGTAACGAACTAAGACTAAAACAATAAAGAGTCAAACAAGTAACAATAAAACAACTAGTTTTTATGGGTTTATATTACCCAGCACAATGATAAAACGTTATAAACACATAATGCCTATGCATTTACATTTTCAGGCTTAGAGAGAACTATTTATGAAGCAGTTGGTGATTACCATTTTAGGGCAAGACCGGCCCGGATTAGTAGAAAGCATTTCATCGGTTATCTTGCAAAATAAGGGTAACTGGCTGAGCAGTAATTTAAGCCATTTGCTTGGTCACTTTGCCGGTATTATTCAAGTTGAAGTGGGACATGAGCACTTTGAAGCATTACAAAACGCATTAAATGCCTTGCCTAAACTCGACGTGCGTATTGAAACTGGCAACACAGAAGTAGAGCCAAGCAACAAAGAACAAATAAACTTTGTCATTACTGGTAATGACCGCCCTGGTATTGTTCAAGAGCTGGCAAGTGTAATACGTCACAAAGGTGCTAGCATTACTCACTTAAACTCAAGGCAACAAAGCGCACCAAATTGGGGAGTGCCTATTTTTAGTGCCGTAGCTACTGTTACATTACCCAGTGGTATGAATAAAGAAGAAGTTATTGATGCGCTTGAATCAATTACCAGTGATTTAATTGTAGATATTGAAGAGGCATAACCCAAACGCCGTTGACATAAATATGACATGGTAGTCATTTTTATGTCATCTAACTGGCGTATGTTTAACTAAAAAGGGCTGATTATTACTTTTATCGCTTTTTACATTGTAAACCTCATAAGCGCACGCATAGCCCCACATTAAATTTAAAGCATATCCTAATAACGGAATAGATATGAATGCACATATAAACCCTCCAAAAACGACTGAATATTTTGCTAAAGAATTAAGTTGGCTGTCATTCAACGAGCGTGTACTGCAAGAGGCAAAAGATAAAAATAACCCAATTATTGAGCGCATGCGGTTTTTAGGTATTTTCTCTAACAATTTAGACGAATTTTTTAGAGTGCGTGTTGCTGATGTGAAGCGCCGAATTTTATTAAATAAACTCCCCGATGCTAACTTTGAAGAAGATGAGATACTGCTTAGCGAAATACAAAAAAAAGTACTGCAGTTAGGAAAAAAATTTAACCACATACATCAGCAGGTACTTACCGACCTAAATCATCATAATATTCATGTTAGCCGCCCTGATGAGTTAAGTGAATTTCATTTAGACTGGTTAAAAAACTACTTTAATGAGCACGTTCTGCAACATACCTCTCCTATTTTACTAAACGAGAACAAAGACTACTCTGACTATATAAACGATACTATGACCTACTTATTCGTAGAAATGAGTGATGAAAAGAGTTATTACGCCATGCTGGAGGTTCCAACCGACAGGGTTGATCGCTTTATAAACCTCCCCCCAGAAAAAACCCGCCGCCATAAAACTATTGTGATGCTCGATGATGTGATCACTTACTTTTTAAACGATGTATTTAGCAGCTTTTTTTCCTATAACAGCATTGCAGGTTATGCAATAAAGCTAACCCGTGATGCTGAGTACAATTTAGATGATGAACTAGAAGCCGGTTTGCTTGATAAAATGTCTAAAGGGTTAAAACAACGTGTTTATGCTGAGCCAGTAAGGTTGGTTTACGATAATGCCATGCCTGAAAACATGCTAAAAGTGATGAAAAAGCGCCTTGGGGTCACACATCATGATGCGTTAATCCCTGGGGGGCGTTATCGTAACTTTAGAGACTTTATAGCGTTTCCTAATGTAGGACGGCAATATTTAGAAAACAAACCCCTCCCAGCATTGCAAAGTAGTGCATTTAGAAAACATGCCAGTGTATTTGACGCCATTAGCGAGCAAGATATTTTACTTTACTACCCTTATCATACTTTTAATCATGTACTTGAGTATGTGCGCCAAGCGGCCTTCGACCCTAAGGTTACGCAAATAAAGGTTAATATTTACCGTGTAGCAAGTAAATCTAGGCTGATTTCATCGTTAATTAATGCTGCTAAAAACGGTAAATTAGTAACCGTTATGGTTGAGTTAAAAGCGCGTTTTGACGAGCAAAATAATATTGAATGGGCAAAAGTGCTAAGCAGTGCAGGCATTAAAGTAATTTTTGGTATTCCAGCACTAAAAGTGCACAGTAAATTATGTGTGGTGCATCGTAAAGAAAAAGGTCAAATAGTAAAGTACGCTCATATTGGCACAGGTAATTTCCATGAAAAAACAGCCAAAATTTACACAGACTTTAGCCTATTTACTCGCCACACTGGTATTTGTGAAGAAAGCGACAGCGTATTCAGATTTATAGAAAGCAGTTATAAACCGTTCAAATTTGACTACTTAATGCTTTCGCCAATTAACGCCCGAGAAACGCTGCTTAATTTAATAGATAGTGAAATTGAGCATGTTAAAAATAATAAACTAGGCAAAATTACTGTAAAAATAAATAACCTCGTTGATAAAGAGCTGGTAGACCGGCTTTATCTAGCTGGTCAAATGGGCGTTAAAATTAGAATTATTGTACGTGGCATGTGCTCGCTCATCCCTAGCGTGCCCAAACTTAGCGATAATATTAAGGTAATTAGTATTGTTGATCGCTTTTTAGAGCACCCTCGTGTCATGGTATTTAGTAACAATGGCGATGAAAAAATATTTATCTCCTCTGCTGATTGGATGACACGCAACCTAGATCATCGTGTTGAAGTAGGTGTTCCTATTTTGGATGTTAAGTTAAAACGCCTTATAGTTGATATTTTAGAGCTGCAATTTAAAGACCGTACTAAAGCACGCATTATAGATAGCGAACAAAAAAACGCATATGTAAGACGGGGTAACCGTAAAAAAATACGCTCTCAGATAGCAATTTACGACTACCTAAAAAAATGGGAACACACATATTATAATGAATGATCACCCTTCAATAGCCGCAGTTGATTTAGGCTCCAACAGCTTTCATTTAGTGGTTGCCCGAGAAGTAAACGGCACTTTGCAAATTTTGCATAAAGAAAAGCAACGCGTTTATTTAGCCGATGGCTTAGATGATAAATTTCGCCTAAGCCAAGCAGCAATAGACCGTGCTCTTGTTGTATTAAAGCAATTTGCTAAAACCTTACATGATTTCCCCGCAAGTAATGTAAAGGTAGCTGCCACATACACTTTTAGGCGCGCTAAAAATATTAACGCCTTTTTAGCCCAAGCTAGCGCTGTGTTTCCTTTTCATATTGATGTAATTGCAGGCCAAGAAGAAGCACGCTTAATTTATCAGGGCGTTGCACATTATGTTCATAATGAAGAAAACCGCTTAGTGATAGATATTGGCGGTGGCAGTACCGAGCTTATAATAGGGAAACATTTTAAGCATAAGCTTTTATCTAGTCGTAATATGGGCTGCGTTAGCTTTACAAAGCAGTTTTTTAGCGATGGAAAAATAACGGCCAAACGCTTTAACAAAGCGCAAATAAGAGCCGAGCAAGAACTTGAAGCGATTT
Source organism: Pseudoalteromonas sp. C12FD-1 (assembly GCF_037414265.1). Taxonomy (NCBI): domain Bacteria; kingdom Pseudomonadati; phylum Pseudomonadota; class Gammaproteobacteria; order Alteromonadales; family Pseudoalteromonadaceae; genus Pseudoalteromonas; species Pseudoalteromonas sp. C12FD-1. Next base: position 58,682 of record NZ_JBBEVD010000035.1, on the reverse strand, counting down.
TTTCTAACTATGTAAGCGAAAATTGGCAAACGGTTATTGGCACTTCAGGCACGATAAAGTCAATTTTAGCAATGATAAGCGCTGCAAATCCGCAACAGCCAAATATTACTTACGATGATTTGCTCACGTTAAAGCAGCAATTTATTAGCGCTAAACATATTGATAACTTAGTTATTGCAGGGCTTACACCTGAGCGCCAACAAAGTATATGTGGCGGTTTGGCTATTTTAATTGCGATATTCACTGAGTTTGCCATTAAAGAGCTTACCTACAGCGATTTTTCATTACGTGAAGGGTTGCTGCACGAAATGCAGCAAAAGCTGGCTGATAAAGATATTCGTTCAAACACAATAAATAATTTAAGTGAACGTTATACCGCCGATAAAGCACATGCAGTACGCGTTGCTGATACGGCTATTTGGTTGTATAAACAGTTAAAAAATGTATGGCATTTAGACAATAACGACGATATTGCTTTACTAACGTGGGCAGCAAAATTACACGAAATTGGTTTATCAATTAACTCATCGGGAATTAATAAACATAGCGCTTATATAGTTGCAAATAGTCAATTACCCGGTTTTACTCAGCAAGAGCAACTTATACTAAGCTCACTTATACGCTTTTACCGTAAAAAGATTAAACTTGCAGAGCTGCCAGAGTTTTTAACTATTTCGCAAAAGCATGTACTCAAACTGATTGTTATTTTGCGCTTAGCCATTTTATTTAATCAAAAGCGCCAAGTGAGCTTAAAGCCAGATATGGAAATAAGCGCCAGCAACTTAGGATTATTTATTAAGTTTGCTAATAGCTATTTGCAAGAACATACATTATTACAAGCAGATTTGGAGCAAGAACAGCTCTACCTAAAAAAAGCAGGTATTGAGTTTGAATGCGTTTAGCAGCAAAAAGCTCGCATAAAGCGAGCTTTTATTTGTTAGGCTTACATATCCATATGGCGGTTTGAGCTTTGCATCATTTGCTTAATGCCCTGATTTTCAAGTTCTAAAATTTGCTCAAGCTTTTCTTTTCCATTTTCTGTCTCAGCGCGCTCTAATAAGTACTCGTAAAGTTCGATTACTTTTTTGTGCTGCTCAGAGAGGTAATTTTGAATCACCTTTTCATCGAATTCTTGGTCTTTGCTAATATCGTTAAATGTAATTAGCTCGGGGTTGTCTGCAAAGTATTCGTAGCTGTATGTATCTAAGGTGTTGATTTCTGTAATTGCTTTAAAGCCAACTAAGTCTTCAGCTAACTTTTTTTCATAATTTAAATAATAGTCTACTAGCATCGCGTTACGTTCATCAAGTAACTCCTTAACGCTGTAAAAATTTGCCGCCATTTGTGTGTGAAATAAAACGGTCCAATCGTACACTTCTTTAATTGTTTTAACTTGCATGTGCATTCCTTACTAAGTTGACTGTATAAGGTATGGGTTGCGTAAACCGTGCCAACATAAACTCAATTAAAAACAATGCATTAAAAATAATAAAATAGGAGCTAGGCGGGTTATTTGGTACAAGTTACAAAATACGGGTAATTTTTATAGGGCAATACAAAGCTGTATTGCCCCTAGCCCTATTGTGCAATATGCTGCTTTTTCCACAGTAAATACACCGCAGGTATAACCAACAACGTGAGTATAACTGCGCTTAGCATCCCGCCTACCATTGGCGCTGCTATTCTGCTCATCACTTCGCTTCCGGTGCCGGTGCCGTATAAAACCGGTAATAAGCCAGCAATAATGGTAGCTACCGTCATCATCACAGGGCGTACTCTTAGCCCTGCACCTTGCATAATCGCGTGTTGTAGCGCTTGTAAGTTAAAAGCAGCCCCCGTTTGCTCGCACTGTTGGCGTTGCTCTGAATAAGCTTGGTTTAAATATACAAGCATTATGACGCCTATTTCTACGGCAACACCGGCCAATGCAATAAACCCTACACCCACTGCCACCGAAAAGTTAAACGCTTCAAAGTACATTAGCCAAATGCCGCCAACCATAGCCAGAGGCAAGGTAGCAATAATAATAAGTACTTCACTTAGGCATTTAAAGTTAAGATATAACAGTATTACAATAATCGCGAGCGTAAGCGGGATCACATAAGTAAGCTTTGCTTTTGCGCGTTGCATGTATTCGTATTGCCCCGCCCAAGTAATTGAATATCCAGCAGGTAATTTTAGGTTATCGCCAAGCACTTGCTGAGCTTGTGCTACATAACTGCCAATATCAGTGTCTTTAATATCAATTAAGCTCCACCCATTTAAGCGCGCGTTTTCACTTTTAATACCGGTAGGGCCATCTTCAATAAATACTTTAGCAACATCACCAAGTGCAATATGCTGCCCTAGTGGCGTAATAATGGGTAATAATTTTAAATCTTCAGGCGAAGCACGAAAACTCTGCGGGTAGCGTAAATTTACCGGGTAGCGCTGTTGCCCTTCGATTGTTTCAGTCACGTTTGATCCACCAATTGCAGTGGCTACAACCTGTTGTATGTCGGCTATATTTAGATTGTACCGTGCTGCTTTTTCGCGGTTTATGTCCACCTTAATATAACGCCCTGTGGCTACACGCTCTGAATACACTGACGCTGTACCAGGCACATCCTTTAACAATTGCTCTATTTGCTGCCCGATGTTTTGAATTTCTAACAAGCTTGGGCCCCCAATTTTAATACCCACAGGCGTTTTAATGCCGGTGGCTAGCATGTCGATACGTGTTTTTATTGGCATAACCCACGCATTTGTAAGGCCCGGTAAGGCAACTAAGCTTTCTAATTCTGCTTTTATCTTCTGCTTAGTCATACCCTCTCGCCACTGAGATTTGGGTTTAAACTGAATAAAAGTTTCAATCATTGTCAGTGGTGCGGGGTCGGTAGCGGTATCAGCTCGCCCGATTTTACCAAATACAGTTTTTACTTCTGGCACTGAGGCTATGAGCTTGTCTGTTTGTTGCAAAATTTTTCGTGCTTCACCAATAGAAAGCCCTGGGTAAGTTGTTGGCATATACATTAAGTCGCCTTCATCCAATAAAGGAATAAACTCACTACCTATTTTGTTTACCGGATAAAAGCCAATAACCGTTACTATTAATGCAACGAACAACGTACTTTTTGGAAATTTAAGCACCGTGGCTAACAGCGGTTTATACCCTGCAACCAAAGCCCTATTTACAGGGTTTTTATGCTCAGAAATGACCTTCCCCCGAATAAAGTAACCCATTAACACGGGTACTAAGGTTATCGCTAAGCCGGCAGAGGCTGCCATTGCATACGTTTTTGTATAAGCAAGCGGGGAAAACATGCGCCCTTCTTGCGCCTCTAAAATAAATACAGGCATAAAACTTACGGTAATAATGAGTAAACTAAAAAATAACGCAGGGCCGACCTCCGTGGCCGATTTAGTCACTATTTGCCAACGGTTTTGCTTGGTTAGTGGCGTTTTTTCCATATGTTTATGCATGTTTTCTATCATTACGATAGCACCATCTGTCATTGCGCCAATGGCAATAGCAATCCCGCCTAACGACATAATATTCGCGTTTACACCTTGCCAATACATCACAATAAAAGCCATTAATATACCCATAGGCAAGGTTATAATAGCAACCAGTGATGAGCGCACATGAAATAAAAATACCACACACACTAAGGCAACAATAACGAGCTCTTCAATCAACTTTTTGCTCAGGTTATCAACCGCGCTTTTTATTAACGTGGAACGATCATAAACAGGAATTATCTCAACCCCTTCAGGTAGCCCTTGTTTTAATGACTCAAGCTTTGCTTTTACCCGAGAAATCGTTTCTTGGGCGTTTTCGCCATAACGCATAACCACAATGCCACCCGCAACCTCGCCTTCGCCATTTAGCTCTGCAATGCCGCGTCGCATTTGTGGGCCTAAACGTACACCCGCTACATCTCGTAATTGTAATGCACTTCCTTGGGCGTTAATTCCCAATGGAATGGCCTCTAAATCGGCGACACTTTTAATATAACCTGTGCTGGTTACCATGTATTCGGCTTCTGCCATTTCGATTACTGAAGCACCTGTTTCTTGATTACCTTGGCTAATTGCAGCTTGTATCAAACTAAGAGGAAGGCCATAAGCGCGTAACTTAATGGGGTCTACAACTACTTGGTACTGCTTTATCATGCCACCTACAGCGGCCACCTCAGATACACCTTCAACGCTTTGTAGTTCAAATTTTAAAAACCAATCTTGCAAGCTACGAAGCTGGCTTATATTGAGCTGGTTTGTTTTATCGACTAACGCATATAAATAAACCCAGCCCACCCCTGTAGCATCGGGCCCAAGTTGTGCCTTTGCACTTGCCGGCAAGCTACTTTCAACCTGACTTAAATACTCTTGTACACGGCTTCGGGCCCAGTAAATATCGGTATTTTCATCAAAAATAATATACACATACGAGTCGCCAAAAAACGAAAAACCACGCACAGTTTTAGCGCCAGGCACAGACAGCATGGCCGTAGTAAGCGGGAAAGTAACTTGGTCTTGCACCACTTGGGGCGCTTGGCCTGGGTAGCTGGTTTTAACAATGACCTGTACATCTGATAAATCAGGAAGCGCATCAACGGGGGTCTGCTTAACACTGAAAATACCTGCGCCAAATACAATAATACTCAGCAACAATACAAGAAAGCGATTAACGACCGACCAGCGAATAATAGCAGCTATCATAATGACTCCCCATGCATTAAATGATGAGGTGCGTCTTTATCAGTAGGGTGCTCAGCAATTTTGTTTATTACAAATTCACCGTCAAGAATGCTAAACGTAAAATGAACCTGCTGATGGGGGGAAAGCGCACTAATATCAAGCTCTTTAGCAAGTATAAAGTCCATAGTAGCAGGGCCTCTGTTCCATTTAGCAATAGCCTCTCTGCTAATATTAATAACTCGCTGCGCTGCGTTTATGTTATTTATGGTTCCCATTACTGTAGCTGTTTGAACCGCTTCAGCCTTGTCCATTTCCATGTCAGGCATGTCGCTCATGGCGTGAGTGCTTGGTGCGCTCATACGCTTAAAGTCTGAGTCTTTACTCGACTCAGAGTCTATTAAAAACTGCGCAGCGGTCACAACACTATCCTCTTTGGTAATACCCGATAGAATAGCCACCTCATGTTGGCTAATTTGCCCTACTTTTACCGCCACCGATTTAAAACGGCCATTGCCTAAGGCTAGTACTACTCGGTTTTGTGCGCCTGTACGAATGAGTGCTTGCTTAGGTATTACTAGTTGCGGTGAATCACTGTGTGTGTGAATACTTACCTGGGCAAACATATTAGGTTTAAGTAACTCCGCGGTATTTTCAAAACGCAGCCTTACACGTAGAGTACGGTTTTGAGCATTCAGCGCTGGATAAATGTAATCTACTACGCCCTGCCACTGCTTACCTTGAATGTAATCAAGTGTCATTGTAACGGGGAGCCCTTTGCTCACTAAAGCTGCTTGGCGCTCAAATACTTCTGCCTCTACCCATACTTGATCTAATTGAGCGATGCTCATCATTGAGGTGCCAGGCTTAACATAAAAACCCTCACGTATATTAAGCTCATCAAGCACACCGCTTTGGCGCGCGTAAAACGTAATGCTTTGCATCACTTTTTTATTTTTTTCTAAGCGTTCTATAAAGCCATCAGACACATTTAGCGATTCTAAACGCGCTTTGGCAGCCCGGATCAATACGCTGTTTTTTCTATTTACTGCGAGTAAAAATTCTTCTTGCGCGTTCACAAGTTGAGGAGAATAAAGCGTGTAAAGAGGCTCACCAGCACTCACGGGCTCCCCTTGCGCTTTTACAAATAAGGTTTCTATCCAGCCCTCTACGCGGGGGTGAATATGGGTTAACTGATCTTGGTTGTATTGCACATAACCTATTGTATTAATATCGCTTTGTAGTGTTTTAACTTGCACTTTACTGGTTTTAACGCCTAGGTTATTAACCACTTCAGGCGATATTTTTATAGTACCTGGGCTGTCGGTTTCAGCGTTTGCGTACACAGGTACCAGCTCCATCCCCATTGGCGATAACCCTGGTTCATCGCGCCTATAATTACTGTCCATTGGCGCAACCCAATACAGCGGCTTCGCTTTTTTATTATCAGCGGCCGTGGCTAAGTGCTCAGTGTCATCAATCAACCAGCGATTAGCAATAAACATTAATGCAGCGCCAATAAGCAGCGCTACAAGGTATTTTAGGTTAGTTTTCATTGTTTTATCCTTGTAACTCAGCCATTACTAGCGAGTCTAAGCTGGCTGCGTAATAATTTAAGCGAGCAATTGTAATGTGCTTATCTATTTGAATATTAAGGGCGTCTATTTTGGCGTTTAGCTCACTAATACGCGCGCGCATAACATCAGAAAAGTCGCCATCGTCACGGGTGTACGCGTTTAAAGTAGCTTGAGCTTGTTGCGACATTTGCGGTAATAACGTGTTTTGGTAAAGCGTATTGCGTTGCTCAATTCGCTCAAGCTGGCTAACCTCTTTAAAGTACTGTCCTTTTAGGTTTTGTAGCGCCACGCGTTTGTCGGTTTTAATGGCCTCAGCATTAGCAATAGCCGCATTAACTTGCTGATCTTGTCTGTTGTCGGTAAATAAAGGTAAATCAATACTCACCCCCACCGAAAGCAAATCAGCACGCGATTCACCGGCTTGGTTATCAGCACGGTAGCCATAACCCATATTTACGCCCAGTTGTGGTTTATAACTTTGTTTAGCAAGGCTCACTTGTGTGCGTTTAGCGGCTATACGTTGATCTATTGCCACCATAGAGGGATGCGCCATAAGTAACTTAATGAGCTCATCAAGGTCTAAGCTATTAAATTGTGCAAGCGGAGCTGGCGCTGCAAAAGCCTGGCTTAATGGTTGGCTTAATATGTTCTGTGGTAACCACTGAGCTAACCCTTGTTTAGCGGCGTCTAGCTGCTGCGCTAATATAATCAGTTTATCTTCAAGGCGCGTCAGCTCCAATTGTGCGCGAATAATATCTTGTTGGCGGGTTTTGCCTAAACTACTGGAGTAACTGGCTTCGGTAACTTCAATTAGCTGGGTAAACAATGCTTTATCTTGTTCAATTAACGCAATACTTTGCTGCGCTCTGTAGGCATTTAACCACAGTTCCATCACCCTCGCTTTTACTTGCGCCTTTCGCTGCGCCCTCAGCCACGGCTGCTCAAGTGCCTCTTCTTTTATTGCTTGTTGGCTAAGTGCTAGGCTATTACCACGGCTAAAGCTTTGGCTTATACCCAGTTTTAACTGCGTCATATTTTCTTGATCAAATGCAAAACCATCTACGGGTACGCTTTGCAAACCTATGCTTAATACGGGGTCTGGCAGAGTACCTGCAGCAATACTTTGCGCTGTAGCGGCGGCTTGCTTTTGCTCACTGGCGCTCAGCCACGGCTCGTTATTGAGCGCTAAGTTTATGGCATCCGTTAAATTAAGGGTGGGTACTTTTGCTATGGCATCACTATTAAGTACAGCACCAAATAAGGTGGCGCTCAGTAATACAGCTTTAAAAATTACAGTGCGAGTCATTGCCTGCTCCATCTAAAATTAAAAATAAAAATCTTAAATTAACAAGCAGAACAGGCGCTTTAAGCGAATATAGCTAAATTGCACTCATACCAATGGTGTTGAGTTATTAATTATTTATAGCGACAGTTAAATACAGCGATCACAAGGCATAAATATCGGCATGTAGGTGTTCTACATGAGAGGTTTATTACGCTGTTAACGCTTTATTTGCCACGCTAAATGACTAAATAATCAAGTCGATTGGTATCACACCTATCCTGCGTTTAAGCAAACATAGGAGGGCGATATAAGGTATTACTAGGTGGGGAGGATATACCGCTATTGAGCTGGGTAACTTTTTCACTCAATAACGAAAAAGCATTAAATAAGCCCGGGGACGTTAAAATAGAGCTGCTTCCACAGCCATTTATTGGGCAATGACAATCATTTTGAATATCTGCTTCATCACTGCAGCAATCCATTTCCATCATACCTGTATGCAATTTACTCTCGCTCATTACATGTGTGGCATGCTTTGCTGATAGGCTCATATGTGGCATTTCGCACTGCTGATTTACAGACGCAACGGCTTGCCCCACAAACGTAAGTAGTATCACAACAACGAGTAAATTTGAGTAAAAACGCTGCAAAACAAAGCCTATTAAGTAAATTACCTAGTAATAATATTTGAGTTATTGAGCTAACTCAAATAATTAATTTTCTTTTTTAGGCGGGGTAATTAAGCTACTCGCTAAAATAGCAAAAATACAATAAGCACTAAAATACCAAAACCCCTCGCCAAACGTGCTATGCATAATTAGTAAATCGCTACTTTGGCCATGTGCATTGCCTGCCAAATAAGTCACTATTAACGCAATAACAAACACATCCACCATGCTCCACTTGCTCAATGCGCAAATAACCACACCCAACTTATTTTTAAATGTGCTGGCCGACAAACAGCAATACAGTAGTTGCAGCAGTAATTTTAAGCTTGGGATCACAATAGAGAATAACCCAACTAACGCCGCTACAAATAAATTATTATTATTAGCTAGCTCGTTTACGGTTCCCCAAATACTTTGTGTTTTGCTATACGCGTTTATTTCACCCTCTAATTTACCAAGCCCTAACATGCTAGAGAACATCATTAACATACTGCGGGTACGGCCATCGCCTTCCTCAGCCAGCATTTCAATACCTGCTTTGGCGAGTTGCGATTTATCAATGTTGCCCTCAATCGATAATACAGGTTTGGTAACACCAGGAAATAACAGCCCTAATGCAACTACAACACTTAAAATAGATATCCAATTACGCATATTTACTCTGCAATAGCCTCAATAATTTCGTCACTATACAACAGTGCATCAAGAACATAATTAAAAATATGCCCTATATGCAAATCACTGTTTATTGCTGGCATTAGTATCGCTATTTTATCCATTTCATCTAGTTCAAACGCCCTAATAAGCGCAAGGCTTTGCCCTAAAATGCCCTCATTGTTTAATAATGCCTGGGCAATACTTTTATCCAGCGAAAATTCTTTAACAATAGCTTCAAGGTCTGTATCTAAAATTGCATCCATTACCGAAAACAGCCCAACCAAATAGCCTTGACCAACCAGTGCTGCATGGTTTTGCCCTAACAATAGCGCAATAAACTGCGCTCTGGTTAAGGCAAGTTTTGTGAGTTCTGTGGGTTTATCGGCGCCTAATTCGCTCAGCGCTAAAACGCGAACTAGCTGCCTGATGCTATCCTCTCCTAAATACACAACCGCTTGCGATATAGAGGTAATGGTTAATTTAGTACTGCCCGAACGGGCGTTCGCTAATTTCAATACTCGTGCTGTAATAGCCACATCTTTGGCTACTTGCTTTTGTATTTCATCAAAGCATAAAGATTCTTTTGCCGTAAAGCGCAGTAAATCAAACACAATCACCTTACCCGGCTCCACATCTTTGTAAGTAATCATCTCTGGTCGAGCAAAAAAGTAACCCTGAAATAAATCGCAACCGGCTTGTTTTAACGAATGAAATTGTGCATGAGTTTCTATGCGCTCAACAATAATTTTTACATGCGAATTAGCGCGTTTAATTTTTTTTATGCGCATATTGGTTTTAATGATTACATCGTCCATTTCAATTTTGATGTAATCAACATGTGCAAGTAATGGCGCCCACTTATCGTCCCCATCGTAATCATCTAAAGCAAACTTGTATCCCTGTTGCTTGAGCGCTTTCACGCGCTGAGTTACCTCAGCTATTTTGTTCGTACGCTCAACGATTTCTAACACGCAATTTTGCGGCACTAATAATTTAGGAAAGTTTTCTAAAATAGTGGCTGAGGAGAGGTTAATAAACGCTAAATGATGTGCTGTAAGTTTATCTGGCCCTAGCATCATCAGTGTATTAAAAAATAAACGGCTGGTTGCTTGCTCATCAGATGTTCCCACTGGAAATGCGTTATGCGCTGAATCGCGATAAAGTAGCTCATAGGCAAACACATTCTGCTGTGCATCAAAAATAGGTTGCCTTGCAACAAACTGCGTTAGCTTTTGCCCGTTCTGAAAAATATTTGTGGGATTCACTTAATAAAAACCTATCTTATTTGATGTTGTTTATTACAATTAGGTTATACACTGTAATTCAACTGCTATGAAGATTCTAGAATCATTGCAAACGCGGCAACATTACATAACTCTCAAAATTAAAAGCTTAGTAAAGGTTAGCTATTTGTATTTATTAAAGTTGTTTTTACTTACATTCGCCTTGCTGCTGACAGGCTTTTCTGATGTCGCGCACAGCCAACCCGTATTGAAATATAATATTACTGCATCGGGCAGTCATTACCCCTATTCAACTAATAACCCTAAGCTGCCTGGCATCTTACCTGAAGTTATTGAGCAGGTTTTAAAAACAGCGCACATTAATGCTGAACATGTCGACTTACCCGCTAAGCGAATTACTAAATATTTAAGCGATGGGTTAATAGATTTTGATGTAATCTCTCTCAGCTGGCTCCCTGAAAGTGAGCGAAAAAACTCGCATTATGTTTTTTCCAACCCATTATTATCAGTATCCGAATCTATTATATCGTCAGCCCAAAATACTCAACAATGGCAAACTGTAGCAAGCCTTCAAAATAAAAATGTCGGCACCGTTTTGGGTTATTATTATCACAATGATAAAGAGTTTAACCGTGTAGACTTTCCCTCTGAAAAAGAGTTGATCACCGCTTTAAATCTCAACCGTGTAGATGTTGCGATTGCTGGAGACTTACCGGCCTTATATTGGGCAAATAAGCTAGGTATTGAAATTGCTTTTGGAGCTCAACATTCATACGGCTTAATGCGGATCAGGCTTATTAGTAAGCATGCTGATTTACTCCCAGCAATAAATATCGCAATTGACACTCTAAATAAAGAAGGCTTTATCAAGCAAGTAGAAGATAAATATATGCAAAGTATTCCCACACAAAATTTAAGGGATTAGTATCCTCCCTTGGCTTAGCTAGGGTATAATACGGCCAAATGTAAACCCCTTCCTATATAAGAACGCCTTATGAGTATTGAAAAAGCCTTAATCGAGCGCAGTAATAACCAGTGTGAATTATGCAGCGCAACCGAACACTTATCTGTTTACGAAGTGCCTCCTGTTACCGAAACCCACTCTGACAAATGCATTTACACCTGCCAAACCTGTAAAGATCAAATAGAAAACAATAGCGAGCTTACCCCAACACATTGGCATTGTTTAAACGACAGCATGTGGAGCCAAACACCTGCCGTACAAGTGGTGGCTTACAGAATGTTAACGCGTTTAGCTATTGATAATGGCTGGGCACAAGATGCGCTAGATATGATTTACCTAGAAGAAGATACCCTAGCGTGGGCCAAAAAAGCGCTTGCTGAAGATGACGATATAAAACACGTAGACAGTAACGGCGTAGTGCTGCAAGCTGGCGATACCGTTACTTTAATTAAAGACTTAGACGTTAAAGGCAGTAGCTTAACCGCCAAACGCGGCACAGCAGTACGTAATATAGGTTTAACAAATAACCCTGAACACATTGAAGGGCGAGTAGACGGCCAACGTATTGTAATTTTAACAAAGTTTGTAAAAAAATAGCGTTAAAGCATTATATTAAGGCGCAATAGCGCCTTTTTGTGTCTTAAAAAATTAAGCCATTATTAAGCTCCTCCCCCCTACACTTACCCACAATATAGGAATAAGGAGCACAAGTATGGCAAAGCAGCAATTTAAGTGTCAAAAAAGCACATTTACAGGCTTAAGTTTATTAGCTCTAAGCGCACTAGCATTAGCGGGCTGTGAAAAACCAACGAATGAATCACAACCCACAGCACAACAAAAAAGCGTTATGGGCTTAACCACCCAAGTGAGCTATAAAGATCGCAGTATGCCGCGCCCTGGCTCACAACTGATTGTAACGCTCTCAGATGTGTCAAAAGCAGATGTAAAAGCTGAAATAATTACTCAACAAGTGGTTGATATAAATAAAGCGCCACCCTATACCGTGGAGCTTGCTTATGATAACAACAACATTGTTGATAAACACCGCTATAACCTAACAGCGAGAATCATTAATAAAGACAAAGTTCTCTATACCAGCGCAAGGCAATACAACCCTTTTAAAAATGCCGAATCAGGTTTTCTTCACGAAATTGAGCTTGAAAAAGTTATCGCACCTAAGAGTGATGTAACGCTTACAAACACATACTGGAAAGCCGTAACAATTAATGCACAAACAGTCAGTGTAAGAACAAAAGAGCCATTTATACAATTTGATAAAGATAACCGCGTTAACGGCTTTTTAGGGTGTAATAACGTCAGTGGCAGCTATAGCACAGATCAACATTCAATTTCGTTTAGCCAGTTGGCAAGTACAAAAAAAATGTGCTCACAAAGCATGGAGCAAGAAGCGGCTATGTTAAATATGCTCAATAACACGCAAAAGTGGGCTATAGAAGGCGAGTCTTTAGCGTTAAAAGATAGCAGTAGCAACACGCTTGCCACCTTTAATGCGGTTTATTTTAATTAAATAAAAGCCCAACTGGGCTTTTACTTTACATAATGGCAAGCAGTTACTCGTCGACTAACTGCTCGCTTCTATAAAAGCCGCTAGGGTCACTTAAAAGCTCAACTAGCTCAGGTAATACGCTGTCCATGGTCTGTTTTAATTTCCATGGCGGGTTAATAACAATCATACCTGATGCCGTCATACCGTGTACGTCAGTATCCGCTTGTGTACCTAACTCAAATAATTGAATATTACGCATACCTGAGTCAATGAGCCCTTGCTCCATATTATTGATGCGCGCTCTATCAACAACGGGATACCAAATCATATATGTGCCAGTAGCAAAACGCTGATGCGCCTTAACTAATGTGCTAATTACAGTATCGTAATCGTCTTTTATCTCATAAGGCGGATCAATAAGCACACATGCACGGCGTGAAGCTGGCGGGAGTAATCCTATTAAACCGGCAAAACCGTTTTCGCCACGAACGCGAATCGAGCGCTTGCCTTGCATGTTTTGCTCAAGTAACTGCAAATCGCGCGGGTGTAATTCAAAAAACCAGCCTTTATCTTGGCGGCGTAAGTAATGCTCAGCAATTTTTGGCGAACCAGGGTAAAACGCCAGTTCGTCCCCACCATTAAACGATTTAATTAATGCAATATAATCGTTTAGCGCCTCGTGCTCACTGCTATGCTGCCAAAGCTTAGCTATGCCCTCTTTGTATTCTTGTGTTTTTTGGGCATCAGATGAACTTAACTCAAAAAACCCCGCACCTGAGTGAGTATCAATGTAATCGAGGGGTTTATCTTTAATGGTTTGGTATTGAAGTACCTGTGCAAGTACCAAATGTTTAAGCACATCGGCGGGATTACCTGCATGAAAAGAGTGTCTGTAACTAAGCATTGTTAATTTTCGCTATACGCAATTTAATATCGGCAGTGAACCACAAGCTCCGAATTTTGGCAACCTATACACCGCTTAGCGAGCAGTTAAGTGAACCATTTATGAACAAAAAAGCCACTACCCTGAATTATCACTTAATAAACAATAAAATTGTGCTAAAACCACCGTAAATGCTGGCAAAACAACACACTTTGCTTTACATTTGCATGACATTAATTACAGTTATATGAGCGCCTTTATGAACAACACAACTCTTCAACAACTCGAACAACTGATCGACTCACTTATCGAACGCAACAACCAATTACAAACAGATGTTGCTAGCTTAAAAGAGCAAAATGCAAAATTAAGTGACGAAAACGAAATTTTACAACTAGAAGCCCTTGAAAACGAAGAAAAGCAAAAAGATGCTAGCTCTACGTTAACTGGCTTACTTGATAAACTACAAAGCGCACAACAGGCAAGCTAATGTCTGAGCTGCAAAACCAGCGGGTCACAGTTGAGTTGCTAGGTAAAGAGCAGCAGTTTGCATGCCCTGTTGGGCAAGAAGATGCATTAATAGCAGCAGCACAAAATTTAAATGACTTGGTTGAGCAAACAAAGCAACGCTCATCAGTTCGCAACGAACAACAAGCGATACTTTTAGCAGCACTTACACTCAGCCACGAGTTGCTAGAAGCTAAAACGCATGCCAGTGTAGAGCAACAGCAGCAAGATCAACTCATTGATAAACTCAGCCAATGCTTGGCGAGTGACCCAATAAAAAAATAAAAAGCGCCCCGTGCGCTTTTTGTTTATTATGAGGGTAAATAAATGCTGCGCAGAGACACACAATGATATTAAAGCCCCGTTTAGTAACTATAATCATCGCCCTTTTTATCCCCCTTAGCCTATTTTCTTACTCTAGTCAGGCAGCGGTTACTTGGCAGCAAATAAACGAGAATGTGCAATTTTTAAAACAACAAGATAAGCTACGTTTTTACGACTCTAACCAAGTGCTCATAGAGGGCGAACAATGTGCGCTAATGGTTGATGCAAGCGGAAACTTTGCAGCTGTTGAAGCACTGGCAAAACAATTAAAAAAGCACCTTAAAACCCCATTATGTTATTTGGTTGCGACCCATTTTCATGACGACCATTTACTCGGCATGGCCGTATTACAAAACGCCTTCCCAAAAGCGCAGCTAATAGTGCATAAACAAGTCGCAGATGACTTTGCAATTTACCAAAAAGCCTACCAAGACAAACTCGCTGGGTATGAAAAAAGCATTGAACTGAGCTATCAACGATTAGCCACACTGCCGGCGCAAGAGCAAACACAATGGCGAGAAAAGCTTAGCCTTGCAAAACAACGCTTTCTACGCTGGAAAACATTTAGCTTAAATAAACCACTCACAGCTATTAGCCAACAAAAAACCATAGATTTAGGCAACTTTAAGGTTCAAATAGACCCAGAGCTGGCGCACACTAATGGGGACTTAACCCTAACTACAAACAACGGCAGCGTACTGATTGGTGGCGATATTGTTGATTGGTTACCATACCCAGGCCATGGCGAACTGCAAAATTGGCAAGCCTTACTTGAGCGCTATATTAATCAGCCTAATTTGCGTACAATACTTCCCGGCCACGGCGGGGCGCTTGAAAAAGAGCAACTTGAGCAGCCTTTATTGTTTTTAACAAATTTAATAACGCACGTTAAAAACAATAAAAAACAAACGCTTGAGAAACTTACTGCGAGTTTTCCTGCGGATATTTTAGCGCCATATAAACAAGAGGCGCTCAATACAAAATCGAGCCAGTTATTTTTACAAGCAGGGCTTAAGCGCGCCCAATTAACTCAGCACACGGAATAGTGTTAACAAATAAAGGTATTTTTAAAAGAGATGATAATTCGCGGATTGTGTTTAATTTGTGTGTGTATTTTAATGTTTGGTTGTCGCTCTACAGAAAATGCAGAGCCTGTTGAAGCACCACAGATTTTCACCCATTTTGAGCCAAGCTACGAAAACCAAATTGAATTTGAGCCTGTAGAGCCAAAACAATTACAGCAAGCCAACCCTGCGCCGCCACTAAAAGCAAAAAAAACAATCTTAAAAAAACGCCCCGCGAAAGCTGAAAACCTATGGATGCATATTGCCAACAACCTACACTTTACGGTGTATCAAAATCGCGCTTTAAAAAAGCGCATTAACTGGTATTTAAAACAACCCAACTATTTACCCACTGTAAATAAACGCGCCGCGCCTTATTTGTATCATATAGTAAAAAAAATTGAGCAAAAGCGCCTGCCTATGGAGCTGGCTTTATTGCCTTTTGTAGAAAGTGATTTTAGACCCACCATTGCCTCATCGCAGCAAGCTGTAGGCGTTTGGCAGCTAGTGGCGGCCACAGCACACCATTTTGGGGTTAAATCCGATCAGTGGTATGACGGTCGACAAGATGTACTTGCTTCCACCGATGCCGCACTTGAATACCTCAGCTATTTACACAAACGCTTTGATGGCGATTGGCTACATGCGCTAGCGGCTTATAACAGTGGTGAAGGCCGAGTGAAACGAGCCATTGAGCGAAATAAAAAACGCGGTAAAAGTACCGATTACTTTTCTTTAAAGCTACCAAAAGAAACCGCCGACTACGTACCTAAACTATTAGCGCTAAGCTACTTAGTTAAACACCCACAAAAAGGCTTTAAGCGCCCTAAACTGGCTAATAAACCAATAACAACGCAAATGAATGTTGGCCAACAGTTTGATTTTTCGGTCATAGCGAAACTCTCTGGGGTTGGCTCAAAACAGTTGCACGCGCTTAACCAGGGTTATTTAAAAAATCAAAGCTCGCCTAATGGCCCCCACTCATTGCTTTTACCTATTGGCCAAGAGGCTCTGCTAAAAAGCCAATTTTTTAAGTCGAATTTTGCAGGTGAATACATCGTTAAAAAAAATGATACGCTGTACAGCATTGCACGGCGCTTTAGCATGTCGGTAAACGCGTTAAAGCAGCTCAATGGCAAACAAAATAATATGATAGGCATAGGTGAAAAGCTGCTGGTTGGACAGCCTAAAACGCTCCCAAAATCGCTTACTATAGATTATCAAATTAGTCCTTATTTAGAGCCACAAGAAGTTGTGATCCCCACTCTAGAAATAGACTATGAAGTAAAACAAGGCGATAGTTTATGGAGCATTAGTCAGCTTTACGAAGTACCACACAGTGATTTAGCTAAATGGAACAATTTAAGTGCATCAAGCATTTTAAAACCAGGCACGCAATTAACGCTATTTATTCCCCAAGCAGAAAAACCCAAGCAGTCGCAGCCAAAACAAGATTTACTGCAAGATCTACAAAAATCACTTATTCAACCACGCTGAGTTTATAAAGCTTGGCAATTCGCGTAAAATCGCCCTTTAACATACTCAAAAACGTAAAAGAGACAAGCATGCAAATTAGCAAAAATTCAGCAGTTGAATTTCATTACACATTAAGCGAAGCGGGCGAGCAACTAGAAAGCAGTGTAAACCACGCACCGCTTAGCTATATTCATGGCAGCGAAGGCATGCTTCCTGGCTTAGAAAAAGCCCTTGAAGGCAAAGCAGCTGGCGATAAGTTTAGCGTAACACTTGAGCCTAGCGAGTCATACGGTGAGCGCGTTGACGATTTAATTCAGCGTATTCCGCTTAAGCACCTACAAGGCGATGTAAAAGTGTGGAAACCAGGTATGACTGCAATGGTGCAATCAAACCAAGGACAACACCAGGTAACATTAGTCAAAGTAGGCCGCTTTAATGCAGATTGCGATTTAAACCACCCATTTGCAGGCAAAACGCTAACGTTTGATTTAGAAGTGGTATCGGTTCGTGAAGCAACCAGTGAAGAGATTTCGCATGGCCATGTTCACGCTGAAGGCGGCTGCGGTCATTCTCACTAATCACACACCTTAAATTAGGAGCAAGTATGTCTAAAGTTGCTATTGTTACAGGCGGTACAAAAGGCATTGGATTAGCCGTTGTAAAACGCTTTATTGAAAATGACTACACGGTACACAACTTGGATATTGAGTACAGCGAGCTGGGGGTTTTTCACCAATGCGATGTGAGTAATGTTAGTGCTGTAAAAGCATGTATTACGGCCATTTGTAAACAAAGCCCACGCATAGATGTACTTGTTTCTAACGCCGGTAAACATTTAAGTGCAAATATAGAGCACACCGATGAGGAAACTCTCGATGCACTTTTTGCACTTAACGTTAAAGGCGCATACGCGGCTGTACAAAGTGTACTACCAAGTATGAAAGCGCAAAACAATGGCGCCATTATTTTAATAGCCTCAGATCAGGCAATAATTGGTAAACCTAACTCGTTTGCCTACAACCTGACAAAGCATGCTCTTGCTTCTATGGCAAAAACCACAGCACTTGACTACGCCCAATTTAATATTCGTGCGAATGCGGTATGCCCAGGGACAATAGAAACCCCTCTGTTTCATAACGCGATAGATGCTTATTGTAAAAAAAGCGGCGCTAATAAGGCCGATATAGTAGCAGAAGAAGCAAGCCTTCAACCACTAAACCGCTTAGGCCAAGCTAATGAAGTTGCCGCGTTAGTTAGCTTTTTAGCAAGTGACGATGCAAGTTTTATAACCGGTAGTCTACAAAGTATTGATGGCGGCTATACCACACAATGAGCATATGCCGATGAGCCTGAAAATTATTGACCCCCACGTGCATTTTTTTAACCTTACCCGGGGGCAATATACTTGGCTGCAAGGCGAAAACCCACCTGCATGGCCAAATTTAGAGCTAATAAAGCAGCCTATTTGCGAAAAAAAGCTAATAGAGAGCAGTGACTTTACCCTCGCCGGTATAGTACATATAGAGGCAGGTTTTGATAACAACGCCCCCATTAACGAACTCAATTGGCTTACGGCGCATTTAAAAAAGCTCCCCTTTAAAGCCATTAGTTACGCACAGTTAGATTGCGTACCTGTGCAATTTGCAAAAGCAATAAACGACCTTGCCCACCCGCATTTAATCGGCATACGGGATATAACCGAAGGCGCAGGTGCACAGCGATTATTAAACCCCGCTTGCTTTAATAATTTGCAAACCCTTTGCCAGCAAGGGCTACATTATGAAGCGCAATTTGAGCTTGAAAATATTGCAGTAGCCGCTCAGCTTGCTAGTTACGCTAAGGCGCTGCCTCAGCTAAAAATAATAATAAACCATGGCGGCTTACCTAATAATATTAATAACTGGCAGCAAAGCATTCGTATGCTAAGTACTCACAATAATATAGCGATTAAGTTTTCGGGTTTTGAGCTTTTAGCGTTAAATTTACAACAGCAACAATACTGCTTTGAAACTATGTTCTCGTACTTTGGCGAGCAGCGAATTATGTTTGCGAGTAACTTTCCGGTTTGCCAAATTAACGCAAGCTATAATGATGTTTGGCATAGCCATCAAGCTTTGTGTAAAACAAATACAATATGGCATAACCTTAGCTACGCAAATGCTAAGTATTTTTATAATATGTAGGGCGTGTTGAGCTATATTAAATTTAACCACTTACGTAAATGCGGCAATGACTATGACATTACATTCGCGATTATCAGCCCTTGGCATTTTAACTATTTTAAGTGGTTGCGCATCTAACACACAGCCGACCCCTAAGCTGCACCATGCCTTACTCAGCGAGCCAAATAGCCAAGCGGTAGAGCGTGTTATAGAGCGCCTAATGCATATAAAAAATGTCACGCTTGCTGACAATGTGTTTATTCACACCAGTACCTTTACTCTTAAAAACACAAACCGTAGCGATATAAGAGCCAATCAACAGCTTAACTTTCCCGATCAATTCGAGTTAATGATAAACAATAGTCGCTGCTATATACGCCACCTTGATAGTAAAGCCACCGCTGAGATAAAAGGCGTTACGTGTACAAGTAATCTTGCCAATTAATCCCATAAAAATATTCAAATATAATTGCTCATATTGGTGATGGTAATACAGCTATAAAAAAGCCGGTAAGTGAGCTATCACTTACCGGCTTTTACTTTTAGACAATAGTATTTAAATAACGCTTAGGCTATTTAATTTCTACACGCTGCGAGCGCATTACAATCTCATCATTCAATTCAATGCCTAAGCCTGGCTCTTCTGATACTTCAAAAAAGCCATTTTTTGGCTGTGGATCTTGTAAGCACAGCTCTCGGTTCCACTTTTTAATGGCATATGTATGATGCTCATGAATCAAAAAGTTAGGAATAGCGGTCTCTAAATGTAACGATGCGGCAGTAGCAACAGGCCCACCACATACATGCGCCTGAATACGCACATCAAAAATATCGGCGTAGTCACATACTTTTTTAGTTTCAGTAAAACCACCACATAAACCAATATCGGGTTGAAGCACATCAATGCTTTGATCTTCTAAATAGGGGCGCACACCCCAGCGATTGTATAAACGCTCACCACCAGCAATCGGCACTGCCACTTTATCGGCTACTTTTGCATGTAAAGAATGGTTTAAGTAGTTAACGGGTTCCTCGTAGTACATACAATCAAACTCTTCGGCTATTTCACCAATTTGTATAGCAGAGGTCGCGCCAGGTAAGCTGTGGCATTCAAAAATAATATCCACTTCATCACCAACTGCTTCACGTATAGCTTGCATACGAGCACGGTATAGCTTCATTTCACCACGAGAAATTATTTTAGTACGGTCGTAATACGTATTGCCGTCTTTATCGTATTGGATAGGGTCAACTTTTACTGCATCATAACCTTCGCCAATCGCTTTTAAGGCTGCTTCTGCGTATTCTTGCGGTTGTACTAACGCTTTAAATTCGCTATCCCAGTCAAACTGTAGCTGCGATGCGTAAGTACGTAGCTTGTCGTTTACTTTACCGCCCAGTAATTGATATACCGGTAAGCCAAGTGCTTTACCTTTTATATCCCAAAGTGCTGTATCTATGGCGCTCATTGCTGCATAAACAACAGGGCCGCCACCTAAACCCCAAAAGCTTTCGCGTAACATACGCGACCATAACTTTTCGGTTTGAAATGGGTCGTGCCCAATTAAAAAAGCATCAGCCATTTCTTTGATCATTGCCGCTGCTGCACTGTGGCCTAAATCGTAAGCTAACCCAGCCTCACCTACACCACTGATACCTTCATCGGTATGAATACGTACGAAAACCGGCGTCCAGGCTGGACGCTCTGGGCAATGAATATCAAAAACTTCTACGCGATTTACTTTCATTAAAATTCCTTATTAGCCACACAGGCTATTGTGCAAAACTGGGATCAAGTCGGTACGCTTTTCGCAGCATGGCAGGCCACGCTAGTTGCCCACCTGTGCTACCGCTA
Organism: Pseudoalteromonas sp. C12FD-1; assembly: GCF_037414265.1. Classification (NCBI taxonomy): domain Bacteria; kingdom Pseudomonadati; phylum Pseudomonadota; class Gammaproteobacteria; order Alteromonadales; family Pseudoalteromonadaceae; genus Pseudoalteromonas; species Pseudoalteromonas sp. C12FD-1. Next base: position 37,832 of record NZ_JBBEVD010000035.1, on the reverse strand, counting down.
TGTACCACATTAGCTTGGTTATAAATATTGTCGATAATCGGCTGCGGCACGGGAATAACCTCTTGTGAGCTGGCTTGTAATGCCAGCTGAATTTCGCAGGCGCGTTGCAAGTCATAAAAACGCATAAAGGCATCGCCTACGGTTGGACCTACGGTTAAGCCCCCATGATTTACCAATAGCATATGATTGGTACTGCCTAAATCATCTTGTAATACCTTACGCTCGTCATCATTTACAGCCAGCCCTTCATAGCCATGGTACGACAGTGAAGGGAGCGAAAACATAGAGTATTGGCTTAGTGGCAATAAACCATTTTTTTGTGTAGCAACGGCAATGGTTTCTTTGGTATGTAAGTGAATAACGCAATGAGCATCTTCACGTACTTCATGAATGGCGCTATGAATAGTAAAACCCGCTGGGTTAATACTAAATGGAGTATCGTCAATAATATTGCCGTGCAAATCAACCTTCACCAGGTTTGATGCAGTTACTTCGTCAAATGTTAAGCCAAATGCATTTACAAGGTAGTGATCAGTGCCAGGTAAACGTGCCGATAAATGCGTGTATATTAAATCCCCCCAACGAAAATGCTCTACTAATCGGTAGCACGCTGCTAAATCTACGCGCAATTGCCACTCTTGCTCCGACACTTTATTTTTTAAATCTAGTTGGGGTAAATCGATCATAATCAGCCTTTTAAAATACGTACAACAACACAAGTACGAATAGATGTTTAGAAGTCTAAAGCAGTATTAATTTTATAGCAAACACAAACAAAACAGCCACACAATTGTGTGGCTGTTTACGCTGCGCTTTAATTTAAAACGATAGTACGTTTTTAAACGCGGTGCTTTATTTTACCTTTGAAAGGTAGTCTGCAATGGCTTCAAACTCTTCATCCGTTACCGTTGCAATCATTGCTTTCATTGCAGCAGTCATACCATTGCTACGCGCGCCCGATTTAATATCTTTCATTTGGGCAACTAAATAGTCTTTATTTTGACCATTAATTTTAGGGTATGCGCCCATAATAGGTGCTTTACCTTCTGCACCGTGGCATGTTTGACACATTTTTTGGGTGTAAAGGGCTTCGCCATCAGCAGCGGCGGCGTTAAACGAAAAACTTGCGGCTAAACTAATACCCGCGCCTACTATTAGTGCTTTCATCTTGCTCATTATATTCACTCTTCTTTTTGACGGTTAGAAAATAGTCTATTGATTGTAGTAAACAATCTAGTAAAAAGCATACGTATCAATTTACGTTAGGCGATCAAACAAACATGACTACGTTTTCAGCCATTGTTGTTAACTTTAGCAAACAATACTGAACAGACACTTACCATACTAAATCATCTGGTACTTCAAAGTCTGCATATGGGTCGTCTTCATCTTTTGGTTTGTTTTCAGGTTCCACATGAAAAACAATGTACTTTTCATCAACTTCTGCGACTTTACGCGCCGGCTCATCATCGAGTACGTAAAATTGCCCTTCCAGTACACAAATAGCTAAACGACCACCCGATAACGCTTTTTGGGTTTTCTCGTTTACGTCTATCCCTTTTACTTTGTTATCGTAAGTAAAATTAAAGGTACGCTCACCGCGGATAGAGTCTTGGTTATGGTGCTCAAGTATTTGCTTAACACGAGCAACTTGCTCACGTTGCTTAAGCTCTTCTTGGCGCGACTGGTTAAGTTCCTCAGCCTTTTTTTGCTGCTCTAATTTAGTTTGCTGTATGTGCTTTTGCAGATCGCTTGGGTTACTGGTAGCCCCTTTTTTTTGCTTTTTTTGTTGCTTACGTTTTTCTGACTTAGCAACTTTAGCTTTGTGCGATGTTGTTAACCCTGCTTGCAGCAATTGGTCTTGTAATGAACCCATGGCTTTGTTCCACTAAAAACTTATATTAGGTTTATTTTAATCACCAACGAGTACAAATAACAGTGCTATTAGCATTAATCTAGCAAAGGGCTGAATATACATTTTGATTTAGCGCAATTGTTGATGATTTAAGCTGTGAAATATAAGCCATTTTTCATATACTTTGGCTAACTTATCAGCTTATATTTTAAGCCTTAAAATGCGCTTTGCTCACTTACTTATTTGCTCGGTGTTTATATTTTTTGTACTGTACGCACCTCAACCTTTATTGAGCTTATTTGCTAGCGAATTTAACGTGTCTCCTGCGCTCGCCGGCAGTTTAATGAGTGTAACCATGTTGCCTTTAGCAATAGCTCCTTTTATTTATGGGCTATTTTTAGCCAAGCAAAACCCACTTATTATTTTACGTATCGCTATGTTTATTTTAGGTGTGAGCTGCATACTGTTTACAGTGGCACCAAGTTTTGAGCTATTACTTTTAGTACGCTTTATACAAGGCTTAACCTTACCCGCCGCACTTACCGCGATGACAAGCTACATTGGTATACGTTATAGCGCAGATACCTTACAAAAAAATATGACCTTATACATAGGCAGTACCATAGCTGGGGGTTACTTTGGCCGAGTATTAGCTGCTTTATTTAGTGATGTATGGTATTGGCAAAGTTTTTATTATGTTATATCCATTGTGCTTATTGGCCTAGCTATCAGTATAAAGCCCACGCGCTTTGTGGTATCTAATCAATCAGCACTTACACCGCTAACGTATATTAAACAGCTAAAAGATGCGGCAGTACTAAAATTGTATGGTGCCGTTTTTTGTATGTTTTTTTGCTTTGCGGCCTTATTAAATTACCTACCCTTTATTTTGCAAAACACCTTTTTAATTACAAATACCCGCGATATAGGTTTAGTGTACAGCGGTTATTTAATTGGTGCTTTAGCCTCTATTGCAACACCTTGGCTTGCTAAAAAAGCGCCTTCGCCTTGGTATTTACTTGCTGCGGTTTTTATCGTGTATAACTTAAGCATTGTGTTACTTATAAGCCAGCAACTGAGTGTGTTTTTAATCGCATTTACAATATTTTGTGCTGCTATGTTTGTTATTCACTCAAGTGCAGCTCCGCTCGTTAACAAGATTAGCAAAGCACCTGCAAGTGTAACGAATGGCGGGTATGTATCGTTTTATTATAGTGGCGGGGCGCTGGGCTCGTTATTACCAGGTATTGTTTATCAACACTCAGGGCAAACTGCATTTATGCTTTGCTTACTGAGTGTGTGTTTTATTGGTTTAGTCTTAGTCACCCTAGGCTATCGAGAAGGTAAAAACATGACCCGAGGCTGATGCCCTGTATGCTCAAAAAATGTGTTTAAATCATTTTTTGTAAGTAACCAAGTTTGGGTGTTTTCAAACGGGTGGCAATGAAACAGCTCATTAAACCAAATATCTTGATCAAGCCACAAAGTAACGTTACTTTGTTTATCGTTTGCTAGGGCAAGCATAGACACGCAGCCGGGCACTACTTTTAAATAACGTGCTAACCGCTCGCTAGAAGCAAACCCCAACCGAGAAAGCCCCTGTTGCTTAGATAGGGCTTTTAAATCAAGCTGTTTGTCGTGTGCGGTAATTACTAAAAAGTGCTTTTTGCCTTCGTTATCACGCAAAAACAAATTTTTAAGTCGTGTACCTGGGCGCTCCACCATCAATGCATCGGCATCTAAACTGGTGTGTAACGCAGGGTGCTCTATGACATCGTAATTTATACCTAATTGCGCTAACAACTGTGCAAGCTTTGCTTTATCGGCCAACATACTACAAACAACGCCCTCTTAGCTGCACACTTAAGTCACGCCATAGCACTTGTGTAATTTCGTGTTTATTTTCACAATAGTTATTTTCACTGAGAGTTTCGTTTAAAAACCTGACCGCTTCATCCTCAAGCTTAAGTTTTAACACACTAGAGTCTTCGAAGTGTTCTTGTTCTATGTAACGCTTTACATCAGAGCGGCTCGGTCTTTTTTCGCCTCGCCCGCCGTTATTTAAGTTTATGTTACTGCGATGCTCAGCCTTCACCGATACAACATAAGCAAATATTTTGTTACCTTGCTCATCCACGTTCTCATAAAACTGCTTGTTATTTATTTCATAAGGAGGCGCTTCATTACTTGCACAGCCAGCAAGTAGCAAAGCAAGTATACAGATACTTTTTTTCATTGTTTTTGTCGTTTCGCGAGGTATTTTGCATGAGTCTATCAAAAATAAACGATAACAGTTAAATATTGCTAAAAAATACTTGACCAATTTTATAAAAATATTTAAAGTTCACCCCGCTTGGAACTCAGCAGCCAAGCAATTACAACTATGTAATTTAGGAATGTGGGGCTATAGCTCAGCTGGGAGAGCGCCTGCCTTGCACGCAGGAGGTCAGCAGTTCGATCCTGCTTAGCTCCACCACTTTCCTACTCTTCTATTACTTCCTACTTTTCATCGTTTTATTATTCTTTTATCTTCTACACAATAACTTTTATATTTGCTCATTCCTTGTTTGTTTAGTTTTTGTTGACTATAAATTACCTCATCTGTAGTAATCATACTTTTGGCTTAAACAATGGATTCCCCTAGACGCACCACGTTAAAAAAGCTCGCTATTATTGGTTTAACCACGGGCGTTGTTACCCATATTCCTTATGTGTTTGCCCGAAAAAAAGTAACCCTAAGAGTCTTAGGAACCCATGTCACGCTACAAGAAGCCATTCGTAAACAAGCAATGCTTGATTTAGGCATAAATATAGAATTCTTCCCTGCCGGTAGTGCTGCCGTATTGCAAAAAGCCTCCATGGAACCAGATTCATTCGACTTATACGAGCAATGGTCAAACAGTATTAATGTACTTTGGAGAGCAGGGTCTATTCAGCCCATAGAAAAAAAGCGACTCACCTATTTTAATGAAATAAATTCTCTTACTAAAACGGGTAAACTCACTCCCGATGCAAAGTTTGGTGCTGGCGACGCCCCTTATAAATTACTCAATGTACAGGAGGACGGTACACTAAGCGCAAACGAAAGCGATCACATTAGCTTTTTACCTTATGTGCATAATGTGGATTCTTTTGGTTATAACACAGCTAAGATCAAGCCCGGTATTGCCTACGAAACTGAAAGCTGGGGCTGGTTACTTGACGATGCCCACCGAGGTAAAGTGGGCATTGTAAATGCGCCTACCATTGGCTTATTCGACCTTGCTTTGGCAGCACAAAGCAAAGATTTAATCACATTTAAAGATATTGGTGCAATTACTCGCTCCGAGCTTGACCGTTTATTTAGCATTTTAATTGACTATAAACGCCAAGGACATTTTGCAGGTTATTGGAACTCCGTGCCTGAGTCAGTTGAATTTATGAAAAGCCAACGCGTACACATAGAAAGTATGTTTTCCCCTGCTGTGGCCGCTCTCAATAGTCAAAATGTTAACGTGAGGTTTGCTGCCCCAAAAGAGGGCTACCGAGGCTGGCATGGGGTAATGTGTTTATCATCGCAGGTTAATAATAACCAAAAAGATGCCGCCTACGATTATATGAACTGGTGGCTCTCGGGGTGGGCGGGTGCATTTATTGCTCGTCAAGGGTATTACATTAGTAACCCACAGCGCTCAAAAGCAATGCTTTCACCAAGCGAGTGGGATTACTGGTACTTAGGAAAGCCCACTAAGGTTGACTTACTAAATACCCAAAAACAGGTCGCAGTAAAAACCGGTGAACAGCGCAATGGCGGAAGCTATTTAAAACGTTTAAGCAATGTTGCAGTTTGGAATAGCGTAATGCCGACTTACGACTACAGTTTGCAAAAATGGTATGAGTTAATAAGTAGATAATGATAACCCATTCAATAAAATCAAAAATTATAATTGCCTTATGCGCATTAATTACCTTATTAATTTTGCAAAGCTACTTATTTAATTATTCGCAAAAAGTCCTTTTTGAGCTACAAAATGCGCAGCATAAAGCATTATTACAAAGCGAGTCTGTTATCCGTTTAGAAAATGATGTGATCTCCTTACAAAGCCAGGCCATTGCTTATCTAGATCATGCCAATAGCAATACCATTGATAAACTTAATATGCACTTATATGCTGCAAAAATGGATTTAGACACGCTAAGTACACATCTCAATGATCATGATGAAAGCTATCAAAACAAAATAAAGCGGCTTAATGATTACTTAAAAAATTATCACGATACATTTAATCGCGTAGTCATTAATAGAACCAAACGAGAGCAGCTGTATGTTTCGCAGTTCAAACAGCCTATTGAAGCGTTAAAAGCACAACTTAATGAACTTAAAAAAAACACGCTGACCAGCCAGCAAAATAAAATAGTGAATACCCTTTTAACTATTAGCAATATAGAACAAGCAGCAAGCAATTACTTACACAAGCCAAATTATGATGAAGCACAAAATGTGCAAGATAACCTAGCACACTTAAATACCCTACTTGCAAGTATTGAAGCCACTAATATTAACCTAGTTAATAATACTGACGAGCTTGAGCAAGCGTATAGCCAATTAGTTATTTTAACGCGCAGTTATACGTTTTCGATAAATGTAGTTTTAACGGGAATAGAAAACGAGCTACTTTATCTAGCCAAAAAAATCAGAGATATAGAGAAGCAAAAGCTCACTCAGACTGAGCAGCAACTACGAGAACACGTGCTAAAAAGCACAGAAATGGCAAACATTTTTGCAGCTTTAATTACTATAATTATCACGTTAATCACCTTTTTTATTTTTAACTCTGTTATTAAGCCTATAGCGCAATTAACCAAACTGCTCAAAGACATGAGCAATGAAAAACAAGTTACACTTACTAGTAATAAGCACCATCAAAATGAAATTAATTCAGTTATTACTGCAGCCAATGCACTGTATTTAAAAAATAAACAAACAAAAGCATTGTTAGCTGAAACTCAAGCACTTAATACTAAAATGGAATTAATGAACAAGGAACTGACTGTTGCCATGACTCAAGCGAAAAATGCTAACCAAGCAAAAGGCGACTTTGTTGCTAATATGAGCCATGAGCTACGCACGCCAATGAATGGTATTTTAGGAATGCTACAGTTATTGCAGAGCAGCGCCCTCCCAGCAAAGCAAAAACACTATGCAGATAAAGCCTTTTCAAGCGCTCAAAACTTACTGCAAATTCTTAATAACGTGCTCGATTTTTCAAAGCTTGAGTCTGACAAAGTAAAGCTTGAATCAATTCCTTTTACTTTGCATACCGTGGTTTCTAATGTTAAAAACTTATTCTCGGTCAACGCTAAACAAAAAGGGTTACATCTTAATTTTGTACTGCATGTTGATGCAGGGCTCGAATTGCTTGGCGATCCGCTTTATTTAAGCCAAATCATCAATAATTGTGTGGGTAATGCTATTAAATTCACAGAGCGCGGTGAAGTAACAATCACTATTGAGGCCATCACACAAGATAAGCAAAATATACAGTTACGTTTTGGTATAAAAGACACAGGCATAGGCATGACGCCAGAGCAAACCGAATCCATTTTTGACTCGTTTTACCAAGGCGACTCGAGCACAACCCGTAAATATGGCGGCACTGGATTAGGTTTAACTATTTGTAAACAGCTTACTAAGTTACTAGGCGGCGAAATACAAGTAAGAAGCACACCAAACCAAGGGAGCGAATTTTATTTTACACTCCCGTTTAAAATGACGAGTCAAGAAGCACTTAAAAAACATGCATTACTTATAAGTCCTGATAAAAATCAGATAAAGTCGCTAACTAAATTGTTAAGTAACGCCGATATTACTGCAGAAAATACCCAAGAACCGCTTCGTGCAATTGCAAAAATGTCTCAACCTAGCAGTCCTTTTAATATTGTGCTTATTGCTTTGCCGCATGAAGAGTTAAAAGATAATTTTATTTTACAGCAGCTTTATTTACAAAAACAAAGAAACAAACACAAACTCCTACTTATTCTTTTAATTAGTGACCAAGAGCAGCCACCAGCACTGCCTGATAGCGAGTATATTGATATTATTACCATAGGTAATAGGCATACTGAATCACAATTAATGCGCTTGCTGCTAGCCAGCACTAGTAATTTACCTCCTGGTGATAGCTATCCGCAATATACTGGCTACACTGCCTTAGTAGCAGATGACAACCCTATTAACCTAGAAATTATAGAAGCCCTTCTTAGTAAAATGAATATGACCGTTATCTCTGCGAATGATGGCAAAGAAGCATTAGAGTGCGTAGGTAAGTATGATGTGGATATAATATTTATGGATATTCAAATGCCCGTAATGGATGGTTTAGAGGCAACACGAATACTTCGTCAGCGAGGTTATATAACGCCCATTATAGCTGTTACCGCTGCAGCATTTTCCAGTGATAAAAAAGCCGCTATTAGAGCTGGAATGGACGACTACTTAGTAAAGCCACTGTTATTTGACGCACTTCACCAGTCGATAGAAAAGCATATAAAGAAAATTCACACACTAAGCACTTTAAATTTAGCACTGGCAATGGATAACCTTGATAACAATAGCGAGTTAATTAATACCGTATTTTCCAAGTTTAATGATGACTATAGTAACTTTATAGATGTTGTAGACTCTTGCCTTACTAATAATGAATTTAAAAGCCTATCTAGGGCAATGCATAGCTTAAAAGGGCTGGCTGGTACATTAGGTTTAGAACTACTAGAGCAAAGTGCCCAAAAAGCCGAACTCGCGCTAGCAAATAAAACTGCTGTTGATTTAACTGAGTTTAACGATCAGCTTACACTCGCATTGTATGCTGCACGGCAGTTTCTTGTTACACACACCTTTTCACACCCCCTTGATAGTGCAACAAGCTGCGCCCCGCAAAGTACATTCATAGATGATATTTATACTTTAGCCTTATCTGCTCGCCCTATTTCTAGCGAATTAATTAGAGAAGTTGAACTTAAACAATTTCCCCACCAGCACCCATTATTTGAGCTCAAAGAAGCAATAGATAACTTTAATTACACCTTGGTGATTAAACTGATTGATAAATACAAAAATAGCTATAAAAACTAGACAATTATGGCAACTATAAACTAACTTTAAGAGGTAATTAAAGAATAAGGACTTAGTGTGCATTCAACCTTTCTCGCTAACAAAAATGAACCTGTAGTAAATCATCCGCGAAAGCCTTTGATTCTCATAGTTGACGACGAACCAAGTAACCTTCATGTATTAGTTGAAGGCCTGCTTGCAGACTACGATGTGCGCATCTCAACAAGTGGTGAACAAGCGCTTATATTTGTTGAATCCACTCGCCCTGATTTAATTTTGCTCGATATCATGATGCCCGGTATGGATGGCTACGAAGTTTGTAAAATTTTAAAAGCTAAACAAAATACTAAAGGGATCCCCATAGTTTTTGTTACCGCACTTACAGAAGAGGAGTCTGAAGAAAAGGGCTTTGCAATGGGTGCCATTGATTATATTCATAAACCTTATAAATTAGCTTTAGTTAGAGCCCGTGTGCGCACACACATTACTGCGCAAGGTATGCTAGACAGGCTTATTGAAAAAAACTTTGACTTACATGACAAATTATTAGAAATAGAGGCTCTTGCAAAAGAATTAAGCCAACGCGAGGAAGAGTTAAAGCAACTATCATCTAAGCAAAAGTTATTTTACCAAGCACTTACCAGCACAGCTGATGGTGTTGTTATTACTAATAGCGACGGAAAAATTATCGCTGTTAATCCATCATTTTGTAGAATTACAGGCTATTGTGAAGCCGAATCGCTGGAAATGGATTTAAAAGAAATTAAACAAAATAATCACCCTAGTATTAGCTTTGATGAAGTGTGGAAACACGCAAACGAAGCCGGTTACTGGAGCGGCGAGCTTATCACTAGACGAAAAAATGGCGAGCTATATCCAGAGCTTTTAACACTTAGCATGGTTAAAAGCGAACAAGATACCAACATTCACTATATTGGCGTGTTTAGTGATATTTCGAGCGTAAAAGTAACACAAGAACGAATAGATTACTTAACGTGGCATGATGAGTTAACTAAGTTACCTAACCGAAATGGCTTTTTAAAACAATTAGAACAACAACTACAAGATTGTAGTAGCGATAAAACCTACGCTTATATCTATATTATCGACATTGACAGCTTTCACTCAATTAATGATGGCCTAGGGCTATTAGCGGGGGATAATATTTTAAAGGAATTGGCTCAACGTATTCGTGCCAATGTAGATAAAAAAGATATTATTGCACGCTTAGGCAGTGATGAATTTGCGGCTTTGTGTAGCCTAGATAAAGGAGTTGGGCGTGCACGGGCGCAATCAATCGCTGAAAACAAAGCACAAGAACTTTTAAACGCAGTTAATCACCCTTTTGAAGTTGATGGGCAAGAAGTTAGCTTAACAATTAGCATTGGTACTTATATCTTCCCGCGTGAAGATGTATGGGAAAGTGCAATCGAAACTATTAGAAATTGTGAGGCGGCCTGTTATAAGGCTAAGGAAAAAGGCGGTAATAGAGTAACTTTTTTTGACACTTCTTTTGGCGAGCAGGCTAAGCGGCGCTTTGAAATAGAGCAAGACTTAAGAAAAGCCATTCCCCACAACGAGCTATCGATATTTTTGCAGTCGCAATTTGATAGTAATCAAACATTAAATGGCGCAGAAATACTGCTGCGCTGGAATCACCCTCAAAAAGGGTTTATAAGCCCCTGTGAGTTTATTTCAATAGCTGAAGAATCTGATGTTATTTTTGAGTTAGATTGCTGGGTTACTATTAATGCACTTAATTTACTTACAAAGCTTAAATACAGCCACCCTAATTTAAATATTTCGGTAAATATAAGCGGTCGGCATTTTCATGAGCCACGATTTTTAAACTTTATAAGCGAGCAAATTAAAAGTGCTGGTATTAATCCTCAGCAACTCACTATAGAAATAATAGAGGGTACACTACTTAATCACATGGAAGCCGCCATTGAAGCCGTACACTACCTAAAAAAATTGGGCGTGCGTGTATCTATTGATGACTTTGGCACGGGCTACTCAAGTTTAACCTACTTAAAACAGTTACCTATTCATGAGCTAAAAATAGATCGCTCATTTGTACTTGAAGCCCCCACTGATAACAACGATAAATTAATTATTGATATGATTGTGAGCCTTGGCAGGTTGTTTCAATTAGAAGTGGTAGCGGAGGGAGTGGAAAATCAATCGCACTTTGACTTATTACAAGAGTACCCTGAGGTTATCCTACAAGGGTACCATTTGCACCGGCCAGAGCCATTAGAAAGCTGGTTAGAAAAACTAGACCATACTTTGCAAAATGCATAAAAAAAACGCCGATTAAATAATCGGCGTTTTTTATATGTAAAGTGTATTACTTACGTACTTGGCCTTCGCCATTAACTAAATACTTTTCAGTTGTAAGAGACTCAAGACCCATAGGACCATAAGCATGTAGCTTAGTTGTAGCTATACCAATTTCGGCACCTAAACCTAATTGCGAGCCATCTGAAAAACGCGATGAAGCATTTACCATCACTACCGATGCATCCACACTGCGTTGAAAAAGCTCAGCCGCGGTATCGTTTTTAGTACAAATAACCTCAGTGTGGTTTGAACCAAATTGAGCAATATGATCCACAGCGGCACTAAAGCTTGGTACCACACGAATAGCAATTTCTAAATCTAAGTATTCTTCACCAAATTCGGTATCTGCAAGTACTGTTGCGTTATCGAAGTATTTTGCAGCCTGCTCATCTGCATTAATTTTCACACCTTCTTGACGCAATACAACGGCACATAAATTTAAAAATTCATCAGCAATGTCTTGGTGAACCACCAGCCCCTCAAGAGCATTACATACACCTGTACGCTGTGTTTTACCATTTAATAGTAAATTAAGTGCAACCTCTAAGTCGGCATCTTTATCTACATATAAATGACACACACCTTTAAAGTGCTGAATAACAGGAATAGTACTGTTTTCTGTAACAAAGTTAATTAACCCTTCGCCGCCACGTGGGATGATTAAATCTATACTTTCACGTTGCTGCATTAGCTCCATAAGCAAAGCACGGTCTGGATCAGGAATAACTGAGATCAGCGCTTTAGGTAAGTTATGTTTTTCAAGTACACCGTGCATGACACTCGCAATGGCTTGCGAGCTTTTAAGAGCTTCTTTGCCGCCGCGTAAAATAACACCATTGCCCGATTTAAAACACAATGCCCCTGCATCCGCAGTTACGTTAGGACGCGCTTCATAAATCATACATACAACACCTAATGGCACACGCATTTTACGTATTTTAATGCCATTTGGGCGCTCTGTAATATCGCGTAGTTGACCGACTGGGTCATCTAAACTTACGATAACTTCAATACCCTCTGCCATTGCTTCAATGCGCTCTTCATTAAGCGTTAGGCGGTCGATCATCGAAGCGGCTAAGTTGTTATCGCGTGCTGCGCTTAAATCACTTTCGTTTTCTTTAATTATAAATGCTTTTTCTGCGCGTAATGCTGCCGCCATTTCGGTTAACACTTGGTTTTTGGTCTCGGTGTCGAGTAAAGCAAGTGTGTTTGCAGCTTTTGCTGCCTGGCGTGAAATATCCGTAATCAAACTCATGACTTCTCCAATAATGCGATATCTTTTTCTGAAATTACAGGACCAATAGAATCCTGCATTTTTTCACTAAATTCACTTTGCTCGTTATCTGCAATAAAGCTTAACAAGCAACTACTATAATTTGCGGTGGCTTTTGCTAAACGTGTGCCATCCTCGCTTCTAACTAAAATGGTATCACCGATGGCAAACTCACCATGAACTTCCATTATTTCGTCGCCACGTATGCAACCGTTTTCACCCTCAAGCGACTCATCAAACGAGCCATCGACCACTACTTCACCTTGCTCATTGGCTGTATGCGTCATCCAGTGCACAGCTTCTTGCATTGGTTTTTCGTAAGGAAGAAAAACACTACCAGGGTTTTCACCGGCTAGTAATCTATTAAAGGTTTCTTCTTTAAAGCCATTAATAATATAAGTGGCAATACCATGAGACGTTGCTTTTTCAGCCGCTTCAATTTTGGTTTTCATACCACCAGTACCAACAGCACTCGTAGCACATCCTGCCATAGCATAAATAGACTCATCAATTGATTTTATTTCAGGCAGTAAAACTGCATCATCATGAAGGTTTGGGTTTTTATCATATAGCCCATCTACATCAGAAAAAATCATCAATGCGTCGGCATCAGCGGCCGCCGCTACCATGGCTGATAAATTATCGTTGTCACCGACTTTTAAATCATCGGTTGTGACAGCATCATTTTCGTTAATGATAGGTAATACACCATGCTCTAACAAAGTAAAAATTGTTTCGCGAATACTTTCATAGCGCTCACGGTCACGTAAATCGCCATGGGTTAATAATAATTGCGCTGAAGGAAAATCGAAAAAGCGATCCCACATGGCCATCATTTCAGTTTGACCTGCTGCTGCCATCGCTTTTTTCATCACAACTGAACGTGGAATATCAGATGGGAATAAGTGTGAGCCTGCAGCTACTGAGCCAGAAGATACTAAAATAACTTCAATACCACGAGCACGACAGCGAACAATAAATTGCGCAATGGTTAATAAGTAGCGTGAACGGCACCCATCCTGATCAGGAGCAATTAAAGCACTACCTACTTTTAAAACAATACGACGCCAATTTAACTTTTGCATAAAATCTCAACTTTCCATTTTATCTGCATTCACATAGTGTGAACTAAAACTAGGTAATTGCGTAAAAACACGCAATTTCGAATAGGTTATTTGTTTATACACTTTTTAAACGCACGCAAGTACACGACCTAAAATTGCTTTTAGATTTGTAAAGACATGAAACAGCACCAACCAAATTAAATGGAGGTCTATTAAATATAAAAATAAAAAGTGTTGTTTATGTATCGCTGTAAAAAGCTGTGTGCGGCCTTTTTGTTAACAACATACATAGAGCCTCTAAAGTCAGATACACCAACAGATAGGGTGATGACTTAAGGACCGAGATTTAGCCGCCACGATGGGAGCTAAACATTGAAAGTAATAGTTCAACTCAAACATTTATTTACTTAATTGTTTAAATAAACTTGTTTGAAAAAACCATACCAAGATGTTCAATAATAAGATAGCTACTAATAAATGGTAATAATAGCGTACAGGTCTATTATTACAGGGCAAATATGACGCTAGTATTAATACATAGCGCTATTTTACAAAATTATATTTAGATGACTAATTATTTGAACTCTAAATATAATACGACATTTCAATGGGTAAGATCAAGGCTAAAAATCACGCTAATGTTTAACCCTCCCTTTCAAGATGACAATTAAGCTATACAAATCAATTAGTTAATTTTATTTTTCTTTTTAAACTCAATTTATATAAATAAATCAATATGTTTAACCTACAACTTTTGTATTAAGCGCTAATATTTTATTAGCAAATTGAACATTTCACGTGTATACCCCTGTATTAATATTTAACAAAAGTTATACTTTTTACATTGTGATAAATAAGGAATTCTTAATTTATGTCAGCAATTTATATAGCCGGTATCGCACTTTGTTCGGTACTTGCCCAATGGGTAGCATGGGCGTTTAAAGTTCCCGCTATCTTGTTCTTATTGCTTACCGGTTTATTGCTTGGGCCGTTTAGTGGTGTATTAGACCCAGATGCTTTACTCGGGGATTTATTATTTCCTGTTGTATCACTAAGTGTTGCAGTCATTCTGTTTGAAGGCTCCCTCACTTTGCACTTTAGAGAGTTAAAAGGCATAAGTAAGGTCGTGCGTAACCTGTGTTCTATTGGCATGATCACCACCTGTGTGGTTATAAGTTTAAGTGCCTATTGGCTACTTGAGCTTAACTGGCGGGTTGCAGCTGTGTTAGGTGCTGTGCTTGTTGTAACAGGCCCCACAGTAATTGCCCCTTTACTTAACTCGATGCGTCCAACCCAAGACATTGACCGAATATTAAGATGGGAAGGCATTGTAATTGACCCAATCGGTGCTCTTTTTGCAGTACTGGTGTTTGAGGCGGTGATGCTGGTAGGCCAAGGTGAAGTGCTTAGTCATACTATTATTGCACTTGTGAAAACAGTGGGGGTTGGCCTTTCTATCGGCGTTGTAGCTGGGTGGATCACCACACAACTTATGCGACGCGAGTGGCTTCCATTTGAGTTACATAAATTTGGCATACTTGCCTTGGTACTTATTAGTTTTTCGGTCTCTAATCATTTAAGCCACGAGTCAGGACTATTGGCAGTTACCGTTTTTGGCATTTGGCTTGCCAATCAAAACGATTTAGAAATAGATTCTGTATTAGAGTTTAAAGAAGACTTATCGATGATTTTAATATCATCATTGTTTATATTGCTTGCTGCACGCCTTCAGCTTTCTGACTTGATGATGTTAGACAGCGACGTATTTATATTCCTCGCAGTGGTGTTATTTATAGCGCGCCCATTATGTATTGCTATATCTACCTTTGGCACAGACCTGCCTATGAAATCTCGATTGGTACTTTCTTGGATAGCCCCTAGAGGTATTGTTGCAGCCGCTGTTGGGTCGGTGTTTGCGCTAAGTATGATGGAAGCTGGCGTAGCTGATGCAGAAAAAATGGTGCCGTTAATATTTACCGTTATTATCATCACAGTGGTATTGCAAAGCTTAACTGCTATTCCTGTTGCTAAACTATTAGGCGTGCGCCAACCATCCCCAAATACCATACTTATTATTGGAGCAAACCATGTATCGCGCGCAATAGGTAAAGGTTTACAGGAGCAAAGTATTCCGGTTCATCTATCAGACCCGGCATGGGAAAACTGTAAAATGGCCCGCATGGATGGCCTTGCTTGCTATTATGGTAATCCACAATCAGAGCATGCAGAGCGCTACTTACCGCTAACAACAATACGAACTGTATTAGCGCTTTCACCAAACCGCCACCACAATGCGCTTGGTGTGCAATATTTTTCTCATTTATTGAATGAAAAAAATGTATTTTCACTGCGCTCATCAACCTCGCATGCAAAAGCAAACAAAGACAGTGCAACATTTCTATCTAGACAAATTTTGTTTGGTGAAGATGGTTCTTACGCTCGCTTAAGCAGCATTATTGCTAAGGGGGGCAAAGTAAGTGCAACGCGTATTTCAGAAGAATTTGATTGGGAAAAATACCAAGAGATGAACCCTGAGGCGATCCCGTTGTTTATTTTAAAAGGCGACAAAGACAACGACGAAGATACGCCAGTTAAGCTTCGTCCATTTACCAGTAATATGGAAAAACCACCACAGGAGGGCGAACGGGTATTTGCACTTCAACCACCAAAAATGTCGGTGTTAAAAGACCCAGCCAAATCAAAAACTAAAGAAGAAGACTAACCTCTTTTAGATATTGGAAAAAAGCCCTAAGTAAACTTTAGGGCTTTTTTATTTTTATAAAATAATACACATTATTTTGAACTTAGATTGGTAATCGGGCGCGGGCCACAACACTATCTGGCATTTTTTTCGCTAGTAAGTTAAGCGCACGCTCAATTTTTTTATGGGTAGCTTTATCTGCCACCATGGCATTAAATAACCAGCGGTACGCATCTTCAAAGTCACGCGGGCTTCCATAGCCTGCATTAAAAAGCTTAACCAGCCTTAGCTGCGCTTTTAGGTTTCCTTGAGCTGAAGCCTCCCGTAAATAGGTAATGGCCATAGCTTTATCTTGCTGTACTAAGCGGCCAGTGTCGTAATAACGTCCAAGCTGCTCTAACGCAGCCGCTAGGCCTTGCTCAGCCGCTTTACGCATGTAGTACACACCTAACTCTACATTTCGCTCAACACACACATTATAAGCCAGCATATCGCCATATAAAAATTGGTAAGATGGCAGTGCCATTTTATTGGCCCTTGCCTCTATATCTTGTACTAACTGGCAATCATCTGCCTTTACACGCTGTAAATGTGTATTTTTGTTTATTAGTGCGATCAGCTCAGGCTCGGTATAAAGCGGCACCGCAGCGGGTGTTTCTTCAGCTAATACATTGCTACTTATAGATAAAAGTAACGGAGTGAGCAAAGTCGCTAATAAAGTATTGCAAGTAGATAGGCGCATGTTTACCACGTATAAAATAAAACTTATCAAATAATATACAAAGATCGTTCCAAGGTGAATTTTAGACATAAAAAAAGCTGCAAAAGCAGCTTTTTTTAAACTAATGGTGATTAAGCAAACGGGTTGCGAAGTACCATAGTTTCTACACGATCTGGGCCGGTAGAAATAATATCAACAGGTACACCTGTGATTTCTTCAATACGCTTGATGTAGTCAATCGCAGCTTTTGGTAAGCCTTCAAGGCTAGTTACACCAACTGTGTTTTCAGACCAACCTGGCATTTCTTCATATACTGGTGTTACTTTCTCGTAACCTTCAGCAGCTAATGGCGTTACATTAGTCACTGTGCCATCTTCAAGCTGGTAACCAGTACAAATTTTAAGTGTTTCTAAGCCATCTAAAACGTCAAGCTTAGTTAAACAAAAACCTGAAATGCTGTTGATTTGTACTGCACGGCGCATTGCCACAGCATCTAACCAACCGGTACGGCGTAAACGACCTGTTGTTGCGCCAAATTCATGACCTTTATCGCCTAAATGCTTACCTACTGGGTCTTGTTTTTCAAGGCCATCGTAAAGCTCTGTAGGGAAAGGACCAGAACCAACACGTGTAGTGTACGCTTTAATAATACCTAACACGTAATCAAGGTTTAATGGGCCAAAACCAGCACCAGTCGCAACGCCACCAGCAGTGGTGTTTGAAGATGTTACATAAGGATAAGTACCGTGATCGATATCAAGTAATGTACCTTGAGCACCTTCAAATAAAATGTGTTCGCCCGCTAAACGTGTTTGATCTAAAAGCTCAGTTACATCAACAACCATTGCTTTTAAGATGTCTGCAACAGCCATTGCATCATCAAACGTTTTTTGGAAATCAACAGCATCTACTTTGTAGTAGTTAACTAAAGTGAAGTTATGGTATTCAAGTACTTCTTTTAGCTTAGCTGCGAATAATTCTGGATTGAATAAGTCACCTACACGTAAACCGCGACGGGCTACTTTATCTTCGTACGCAGGACCGATACCACGGCCTGTTGTACCAATTGGCTTGTCGCCGCGAGCAGTTTCGCGAGCTACATCTAATGCAACATGGAAAGGCAGAATTAACGGACATGCTTCACTAATTAGAAGACGCTCACGTACAGGTACGCCACGCTCTTCTAACATGCCAATTTCTTTCATTAGCGCTTCTGGTGATAAAACCACACCATTACCAATCACACATTTAACATTGTCACGTAATACACCCGATGGAATAAGGTGTAGAACTGTCTTTTCACCGTCAATAACTAAAGTATGACCCGCATTGTGGCCACCTTGGTATCGAACTACTAAAGATGCTTTGTCTGTAAGGAGATCAACAACCTTACCCTTACCTTCGTCACCCCATTGGGTGCCTAATACAACAACGTTTTTACCCATTGTAAATTCACTTCGAGAAAATTAGGACGAGATTTTACCAGAAAACTAAAGTAAAGATCACCCCTGTTCAGCTTATTTTTTCTGCGCGTATTTTTTAGACCATCACACTTTTTAAATAATCACATATATAACAGCAATTTAAACTTTTAAATTATACTTAACAAAAAGCCCCGCATAGGCGGGGCTTTATAACTTTTTAAATGATTAAGGCATTGCTTATTGCGCTGCGGCACCTTTCATATATTTAAAGAAGTCACTGTCTGGTGAAAGCACCATAACATCTTGCTTATCTTTAAAGGTTTTTTTATACGCCTCTAAAGAACGAACAAAACCAAAGAACTCTGGATCTTTACTGTATGCTTTAGCGTAAATAGCAGCAGCTTCTGCATCACCTTGACCACGTACTGAGCGCGCATTACGCTCTGCATCAGCAAGCATTACTGTTACTCTGCGGTCAACATTAGCACGAATAGTTTCCGCTTTTTCTTGACCTTCCGAGCGGTGCTCTTTTGCAACAGCAGTACGCTCAGCGCGCATACGTTGGTAAATAGAGCTACTCACTTCTTGTGGTAAGTTAATTTGCTTAACACGCACGTCAAGTACTTCAATACCTAACTCGCGCGCACTTTCAGAAGCTTGTACTAACGCCTCTTCCATTAACTCACTACGCTCACCCGATACAATTTCGCGAATAGTACGCGTACCAAAGTTAGTACGAAGACCATTATTTACCTTTTGCTTTAGTAGTGTTTCAGCGTATTGCTTATCACCACGAGCACGTAAGTAAAATGCACTAAAGTCGTTTACGCGCCACTTAACAAACGAATCAACAATTAAGTCTTTTTTCTCGCTTGTTACAAAGCGGTCTGGCGTGCCATCTAGCGTTTGAATACGTGCATCAATACGACGCACTTGGCTAAAAAATGGTACTTTTAAATGAAGACCAGGGCTGTATACAACCGCTTTGTCTTCACTGTCTTTTTCAACTTTGCTAAACAGCAACACGATTGCTTTTTGCCCTTCAGGTACTACAAATACCGCTGAGAAAGACATAACAATGGCAACTAATAATATAATTAAACTAAAGTTTTTCATTATGCTTATCTCCCGTTATTGTTAAAGCGATCGCTGTTAAAACGGTCATTACCGCTGTTCACAGTGCTGTTACGTGATGTATTTACTTTGTTACGTAAATCTTGAATATCACTTGAGCTTGGTAAAGCTACACGTGTTGCAGTGCCTTGCTTTTCCATAATTTTATCAAGTGGTAAGTACATCATGTTATTACCGCCTTTAACGTCAACAATCACTTTAGAGCTACTACCTAGCACTTCTTCCATTGCATCAATGTATAAACGTTCGCGCGTTACTTCTTTAGCTGCTTGATATTCAGGTAATAGCTTTTCAAAACGAGCCACCTCACCTTGCGCTTCAAGTGTAATGCGTTCTTGATAACCTTCTGCTTCTTGCGTCATACGAGTTACTTGACCACGCGCGCGCGGTTCAATTTCACGTGCGTAAGCTTCGGCTTCACGGATGAAACGCTCTTCATCTTCTTGTGCGGCAATAGCGTCATCAAATGCATCTTTTACTTCAGTCGGCGGACGCGAATCTTTAAAGTTCACATCGGTCACAATTAAACCTAAGTTATACGGTTCGATGATTTTATTAAGCTCATCCCACGTATTTTGACGAACGACTTCACGGCCATTAGTCAGTACTTGGTCCATTTTTGCATGGCCAACAACGTAACGTAGTGCACTATCAAGCGCCTCTTCTAAGCTATTATCAGCATTAGTTACACTAAACTTGTAAAGGTACGGGTCAATAACACGGTATTGCACTTCAAACTCAACGCTTACTACGTTTTCATCTTCCGTTAGCATAAACCCAGATGCAGATAATGAACGTACAGCTTCAATATCTACCGGAATAACCGTTTCAATAAAGGTCATTTTCCAGCGTAAGCCTGGCTCTGCAATACGGTCATACTTACCAAATTGCAATACCACCCCACGTTCGGCTTCTTTAACCGTATAAATACCACTTAACGCCCACACAATTGCGGCGATAATGAGGATAAATGAAATACCGGCTCCGCCAAGTCCACCGCCACTATTATTGCCGGATTTTTTACCGCCAAATATGCCGCCTAACTTGTTGCTAAACTTACGGAACACCTCGTCTAAATCAGGTGGGCCTTGATCACGTCCGCCTTTATTGTTCCACGGATCTTTGTCATTGCCATTATTACCCGGTTCATTCCAGGCCATAGCTATACTCCATTGTTATCTAAATAAATTAGGAAATTGTGTTAAATCTATCAAATCTCCCGCGTTTCTCATACAAAAACCGACATTTATATGCCAATTTTTAATCGCGATTGATAAAACCCTCAATTTCAGGACCAAATTCTTTAATTAATCGGTTCCATTCAACCATAGGTAAACGTACATCTAACAACCAGTTACCCTGTTCATCAAAGCGCTCTTCATGGACTGCACTTAAGCTAAATAAAGACGCTCTTAACCTGCCATATTGAGGAGCAAGTAATAACGTATCACTAAACATTTTCTTAGCAAGCAGGTCACTTATTGCTTCGCTAAGTAGCTCACACCCTTCACCGGTTTGTGCAGATAACCATACTCTTATAGGCTGCCCTTGGTCATCCCGATCAATTCGTGGGCTTACATCATCAAGTGCATCAATTTTGTTATAAACTAATAATTGCGGTACTTCATCGGCTTCAATCTCTTTTAAAACCGACTGTACTTCCTCTATGTTTTCGCGCCTGCGTGGGTCTGCCACATCAATTACATGTAATTGTAGGTCGGCTTCACGCGTTTCTGTTAGTGTGGCCTTAAAGGCTGCTACTAAGTCGTGCGGTAAATGGCGAATAAATCCAACGGTGTCGGCCAAAATAACCGAACCAACATCACCTATATCAAGTTTACGTAGTGTTGGGTCAAGCGTGGCAAAAAGCTGATCCGCTGCGTATACATCTGAGTCTGTAATACGATTAAACAGGGTTGATTTACCCGCATTGGTATACCCTACAAGCGACACGGTAGGAATTTCGTTACGCGTACGCGCACGTCTACCCTGCTCACGTTGTACAGCCACTTTGGCTAATCGGGCACGAATATTTTTAATGCGCGCGCGCAATAAACGTCTATCGGTTTCAAGCTGTGTTTCACCAGGGCCTCGTAAACCTATCCCCCCTTTTTGGCGCTCAAGGTGAGTCCACCCTCGGATTAACCGAGTAGACATATGCCTAAGCTGAGCAAGCTCTACTTGTAGTTTACCTTCGTGGGTACGGGCTCTTTGGGCAAAAATATCAAGAATAAGTGTTGTTCTATCAAGTACACGACATTGGCAAACGCGCTCTAAATTACGTTCTTGAGACGGACTTAATTGATGATTAAAGATGACAACATCTGCATTGTGGATTTTGACAATCTCAGCTATTTCTTCTGCTTTACCGGTACCGACGAATAGTTTCGGATGTGGTGCTTGGCGGCTGCCTTGCACAACCGCCAAACTACTAACACCAGCAGAAGATACCAACAACTCTAATTCATGAAGATCTTCACGATCGCCATCTTTAGGTAAGTCGATATGAACTAAGACTGCCTGTTCGCCGGATTCATAGCGGTCAAACAAGCATTACGCTCCTAATTAAATATTTCCTGGTTCTTGCTCTTCAGTGTCATCGCTCCCTTGAACACCTTGGAAGTTGACTGCACGAGCAGGTACAACTGTTGAAATTGCGTGTTTATACACCATTTGGTTTACAGTGTTTTCAAGTAAAATAACAAATTGGTCAAATGACTGAATTTTACCTTGTAATTTTATGCCATTTACCAAAAAGATTGATACTGGAATGCGCTCACGACGTAGTGCATTCAAAAATGGGTCTTGTAACGATTGGCCTTTTGCCATGTTATTGTTCCTTCGTTCTAGGTGTTATTATAATTTAAGTAGCTGAACTTATTTAATTAAACTAAATAATACTCAACTACTACTAGCTTAGCGAACTTACTACGCGTTGCAAGTTTTCTTCATCGTCTGTTGTTAACCACGTAACATCAGGCCAACTCCGTAACCACGTTAGCTGACGTTTTGCCAGTTGGCGCGTTGCAGCAATGCCGCGAAAAACCATCTCATCATGGCCTACTTCACCCGCAAGGTAATCCCACATTTGTCTATAACCTACACAACGAATAGAAGGCATATTGGGGTGTAAATCCTTACGTAGATATAGGGTCGAAACTTCTTTTTCAAACCCCTGTTCTATCATTATTTTAAACCTTTTTTCAATTCGCTGATGTAATTCACTGCGATCATCAGGCGCAATCGCAAATTGATGAAAAGTATAAGGTAACGTTGGCTGCTTTTGCTTTTGCAATTCAGTCATTGTTTTACCACTAATACGGTAAACTTCCAAAGCTCGATTTATTCTTTGTGAATCATTTTCACTTATTTTGTCGGCCGCTTGCGGATCTACTTTAGCGAGCTCTTGATGTAAATGTGGCCAGCCAAATTGTTTTGCTTGCGCTTCAAGCTCTGCTCTAACTACTTGGCAAGCTTCAGGCAGTGGCGATAAGCCATCAATTAAAGATTTAAAGTACATCATGGTGCCACCCACTAATATTGGTACTTTACCTTGTTGATGAAATTCATCAATTTTTTTAATCGCATCACGTCTAAAATCGGCAACCGAGTAGGTTTCGCTCGGATCGAGTAAATCAATTAAATGATGAGGAGCACGAGCAAGCTCTTGCGCATCGGGCTTTGCCGTACCTATGTCCATACCTTTATACACTAACGCTGAATCAACGCTGATTATTTCTGTATTTAAGTGCTCACACAGTGAAATTGCCAACGCCGTTTTACCAGCTGCGGTTGGGCCCATTAAAAATATGACCGGTAAATTGCTCAACACGGGTACCTTAATTTAATTGCGTTAAATAGTGTTCTAGGTCTATTTTAACTGCTTTTTCTTTTAAACGTTCAATTGTTTGCGGATTATTTTGTAAGCTAATTTGTAATTCAATAAATGCATTACTTTCATAAAAGCGCTCCGGTACACAACTAAGCTGCCATGTAAGCCAAGTTTGTAACTCGTTGAGCTGTGTTTTACATGCACCTAGTAAGCTTTCAACCGCAGCTGAGACTTCAAGTAAATATAAACACGTGGGCAGCTTTTTGACCATCACAAACTGTTTTTCAATAACTAGCTCAAAGCCTAATAAAGTAAACCACGATTGCTGCTGAGCTATTAGTTCGCAGTCAGCTTTTTCAAGGTTAACCCTTACAGGTAGTAGCAAGGCTTTACCCTCTAAATTACCCAGCTCTTTTATTTGTGCATGCCAGTAATCAACAAGTGCATATTTATAGTGTGAGCAAAATAATTGCTGCTGCTGAGTAAATACACACACACCTTTATTTACATTTAATATCTGCACACTTTTTAATGCGTGTGCAGCGCTCTCATCAGTAACGGGCTGCGCTGATACACTATGGGCAAAATGAGCGGCTTGTTGCTCACTCACCCCTTGATAAAATGCATTTACATCGTGATGATTTGCACCATGTTTTTGAGACGGTGAAGAATACCCCGCAGCGCCACCACCTGACCCTGCGCGATTAGAGGGGGCACGACTAGTAAAACCACCGTTTTGTGAATCTATTGGCTGCAACTGTGATTTAGGGTAATCATACTGCATAGACTGGTTATTAACCGCGTGACTTGGCTGCTCAATAAACGTTGCGGATTGGTAATCGTCAGTAGGCGCTTGATTAGTTGCAAATTCACCTTGTAACGGCACAACGACTTGCTTAATCGCCTGCAATATAAAGTCGTGCACTAACCGGCCTTGATGAAAACGCACCTCGTGCTTAGCGGGGTGAACATTTACATCCACTTGTCTTGGGTCAATATCAATATAAATAACAAAACCAGGCAGCTCTTGTGCGCCACTTACTTCTTCAAACGCCTGGCGAATAGCGTGTAAAATTAGCTTATCACGCATCATGCGATTATTTACATAGGTATATTGCGTGGTATTGGCTGACCCCACTGGCAATACCCAACCATGTAACTGTAAACCACTTTCGCCAGATTGAATATGCAACCCTTGCTCAGCAAAGGCTTTACCTGCAACTTGCGCAACCCGAGTAATCGCTTGATTAGGATCGGTTTTAGCACGGTACTGTCTAACCACCTTTTGGTTATGTGTAAGTGTAATCGACACGTCAAAACGACTCAGTGCAATGCGTTTTATAAGCTCATCAATATGGCTAAATTCGGTTTTTTCGGTGCGTAAAAACTTGCGCCTTGCAGGGGTGTTAAAAAATAAATCTTTAACTTCTATGGTTGTGCCATCTGGGTGAGCAACCGGCTTTATTTGCACCTCCATATCGCGGCCCTGTGCAAACGCTTGCCACGCGGCATCTTGTGCTTTAGGCTTTGAGCTTAGCGTTAAACGCGATACCGAACTAATAGATGCAAGTGCTTCACCTCTAAAACCTAACGAGCAAATATTTTCTAAATCATCGAGTGATTTAAGTTTACTGGTTGCATGGCGCGAAAGCGCTAAAGTTAACTCATTTTTACCAATACCGGAGCCATTGTCACGAATACGAATAAGCTTGTGGCCGCCGCGTTCTATATCTATTTGCACGCGCGTAGCGCCCGCATCTAAGCTATTTTCTACCAGTTCTTTAACCACCGAAGCTGGGCGTTCGACCACTTCACCTGCCGCTATTTGGTTAGCTAACCGTGCAGGTAATATTTCAATACTCATGGGGCCCCTAATACTTGTACAGGTTTAAAAAACATCAACTCTGCGGTATGTCCAACTCTTGACCTATAAACAAGGTGTTTGAGCGAAGTTGATTAACTTGCTTTAACTTGGCTACCGATACGCCATAGCGGTTTGCTAATAAGCTTAGCGATTCACCTGGGCGAACTTTATGTTTAGTTGGGTACTGCGATTTAAGCTTGGCAAATAACGAATCATCCGGTGGGTTTTTTAAGTAATAATTTTTTATAGACGTAAACATCGCTTTAGCTAAGCGCTCTTGATGATTAGCGCTTTTTAACATGCGCTCTTCACGTGGGTTTGAAATAAAGCCTGTTTCAACCAAAATTGAAGGTATATCTGGCGACTTTAATACGGCAAGGCTTGCATGTTGTGGATCTTTTTTATGTAATTTAGCGACCTTTTTTAGCTCTTTAACTACTTCTTCAGCCACGCTAAGCCCTGTTTTCATTGAGTGGTCCATCGACATATCAAGCAGCGCTTGCGCGAGATATTTTTCGTTTGCAGCATCTTTAATTACATCGGCTGCACCGCCTAAAAGCTCCGAGTGTTTTTCTTTATCTTCTATCCATTTACCAATCTCAGAATTAGCGCGACCAAGGGATAACACCCACACCGACGCCCCATTTGGTCCTGGGCTGGTAAATGCATCAGCATGAATTGACACTAAAAAGTCAGCTTTTTTTTCTCGTGCTCTATTAGTACGAGTGTTAAGTTTAACAAAATAGTCACCACTTCTTACCATGCGCGAAATCATGCCGCGTTCACCGTCAATCATGCGCTCTAAACGTTTAGCGATTTGCAGCGTAATGGTTTTTTCATACGTACCAGAAGGCCCAATAGAACCTGGATCTTCTCCGCCGTGGCCCGCATCAATTGCAATAACAATATCTCGCTCTTGGTTTAACTGGCGTTTTTTAGCAGCTTTTTGGGCAGGAGTTGTACTTACTGCGGGTTCACTTTTATTATATAAATCCACAACCAGTCTGTTTTTGTAAGGGCCTGTAGGTGCCAGCGCAAAAATAACCGGCTTAATTGGCGCGGTGAGCTCAAATACAAAACGTACACTTTGTTTATTTTTAGGCTTTGAGTAGCGCAGCTTACTAACAATTTTATGTTTAGAAGGAATACTTGGTAATACTTTTAAGCCTTTCGTATTTTCAAGATCGACCACCAAGCGACTTGGGTTTTTAAGCATAAAATAGCTAAAATCAGGCTTGTCATCTAAATCAAATACCACCCGAGTGCTATCTGGCGAGGGCCATACCCGTACACTATTTATGGTGTTTTGTGCCCACAACGGTAAGCTCACAGCGAAAACTATGAAACAAATAAAAAGTTTAACTACACCTCGATTCATTATAACTACCATTGCCTTAACTATTTATTATTATGAAAGTGGATACATTGATCCGCTATTAGTTTATTAACCAAGGTTTAGGTTATTGAGTTTTTCAACAATTGCTACTCCACGTTCACTAGCACTGTTTACTGCAATTTTACGCTCATCCCCAACGTAACTTAAGGTAATATCTAAATCGGGAACGGGTATAAACTCGCCGCCTTTTTCTGGCCACTCAACAATACAAATAGCCTGCTCAGAAAAGTAATCTCTTATGCCCATGTACTCAAGCTCTTCAGGATCGCCTAACCGGTACAGGTCAAAATGATATACATTAGCACGTGCCAGCTCGTATGGCTCTACCAACGTATAGGTTGGGCTTTTTACCTTACCTTTGTGGCCACAGCCCTGCACTACACCACGCGTAAATGTTGTTTTACCTGCACCTAAATCACCATGTAAATAAATTACTGCACCTTGCTCTATAATAGCAGCCACTTTGTTACCCATTGCTACTGTGGCTATTTCATCATTTAGGTGAGCTTCAAAACTACGCGTCATTGTTACCTCAAAATTTACTAAAAGCGCATCTTTGCTAATCATACCAGAATATTTCTTGAAGGCGATAAATTGGCGTTTTAGGCATAAAAAAACCGGCCTAAGCCGGTTTTAATTAACTGGAGCTTTATAGCCCTAGTTTTTTCTCAAGGTAGTGGATATTTGTGCCACCACTTTGGAAGTTTTCGTCTGCAAGAATTTTTTTATGTAATGGCGTGTTTGTTTTGATGCCATCAATAACCAATTCGTTCAACGCATTACGAGCACGGGCAATAGCCACATCACGGTTTTCACCGTAAGTAATAAGCTTACCAATCATCGAATCGTAATGTGGAGGTACTGTATAGTCAGCATAAATATGACTATCCCAACGAATACCTAAACCACCTGCAGGGTGGAAACGTGTAATTTTACCCGGCGATGGGATAAACGTTTCAGGATCTTCTGCATTAATACGACATTCAATTGCATGGCCGCGGATAACCACATCATCTTGCGTGAAAGATAGCGGTTGCCCAGCAGCAATTTTTAGCTGCTCTTTAATTAAATCAACACCGCTTACCATTTCAGTCACTGGATGTTCAACTTGAATACGGGTGTTCATTTCGATGAAGTAAAATTCGCCGTTTTCGTATAAAAACTCAAACGTACCTGCACCACGGTAACCAATTTCAATACATGCACGTGTACAGCGCTCACCAATAAATTTACGCACTTCTGCCGTTATACCCGGCGCAGGTGCTTCTTCAACTACTTTTTGGTGACGACGTTGCATAGAGCAGTCACGCTCGCCCAAATGAACAGCATTACCTTGTCCATCAGCAAGTACCTGAATTTCAATATGGCGAGGGTTTTCAAGGAATTTTTCCATGTAAACCATGCTATTGCCAAAGAACTGTTTTGCTTCTTGTTGAGTAAGTGCGATTGAATCAATTAATTCGGCTTCGCTACGTACTACACGCATACCACGGCCACCACCGCCACCAGCGGCTTTAATAATTACTGGGTAACCAATACGCTTTGCAATTTGCATGTTGCGTTCTTTGTCATCCGATACAGGACCGTCAGAGCCAGGTACACAGGGTACACCGGCTTTGCGCATTGCATTGATTGCCGATACTTTATCACCCATAAGACGAATAGTGTCACCTTTTGGACCAATAAATACAAAGCCGCTTTGCTCAACTTGGTCAGCAAAATCTGCATTTTCTGAAAGAAAACCATATCCTGGGTGAATCGCTACAGCGTCTGTCACTTCAGCAGCCGCAATAATACGCGGAATATCTAAGTAACTTTCGGTGGCTGGAGGTCTACCGATACAAATGGTTTCATCTGCAAGTAATACGTGCTTAAGATCGCGATCCGCCGTTGAATGCACAGCAACCGTTTTGATCCCAAGCTCTTTGCAGGCGCGCAATACGCGAAGTGCTATTTCACCTCGGTTTGCAATGACTACTTTATCTAACATAAGAGTTGGCCTTTAGGTTACTAAATTATTCAATGATGAATAGAGGTTGATCAAATTCTACTGGTTCGCCATTTTCAACTAAAATAGCTGTAACTGTACCCGCTTTATCTGACTCAATTTGGTTCATCATTTTCATTGCTTCAACGATACATAATGTATCACCTACTTTAACTTGAGAACCTACTTCTACGTATGCTGGCGCTTCTGGAGACGCTGCTGAGTAAAATGAACCAACCATAGGTGATTTAACTTGATGACCGGCAGGCGCTGCTGGTGCCGCTTCGGCTTCAACAGCTGGTGCTGCTTGTGCTGGTGCCGCAGGCGCTGGAGCAGCAAATTGCTGTGGTGCGTACTGAGCGTAAGCAGGACCCGCGCTCATGTTGTTACGGTTAATACGTACTGATTCTTCACCTTCGGTGATTTCTAGCTCAGCAATACCTGATTCTTCTACTAATTCGATTAGCTTTTTGATCTTGCGAATATCCATGAACGACCCGCCTATAAGTTTGTTAGTTTAAATTAATTCGAGTTTTGCAACCGGCTCACGGCAGCGTTTAAAGCTGCGTGGTAACCCATTGCACCTAATCCACATATCACACCTTGCGCCACATCAGAAAAATATGAATGATGACGAAATGCTTCACGTGCATGCACATTACTTAAGTGCACCTCAAAAAAAGGAATATCAACGCTTAACAATGCATCACGTAAAGCGACGCTAGTATGCGTAAATGCAGCAGGATTAATAATTATGTAATCAACTGCCTGCCAAGCATCGTGTATTCTTTCAATAAGGGCTTGCTCACTATTACTTTGAAAATGCGTAAGCTGAACATCTAGACCCTCTGCCGCGGTCGTTAGTTCGCTCATAATTTCACCAAGAGTGTGCAAACCGTACTTTTCTGGCTCACGCTTTCCTAGCATGTTTAAATTTGGACCATTTATAACTAAAAGTTTAAATTTTGCAGCCATAATACGCGATATATCCTCTAAGTAATGAGTTAAGCCGTTGCGAGCTAATTTTGTACACTAAAGTAAGTATAAAAAACAAAAATTGCAACAAATTCTCACGTTAGCCAACTATTATAGTCAGTTCGATGTAAATAGCAGCAAAATACTGGTCTAATCTCTGGAGGTGTAATAAATATGACGTAATTGGAGGCTAGCCACTTGGTAAGCCCAAGCGGCTAAATTGCACTATTATTGTGCGCTGGCGCGCACTCTAGCTAGGTGGGTGGCAAAATCATCAGCGTTTAAAAATCCTGTAACGCGCTCAGAACTTAGCTCCTGCCCTTGTTTGTTAAAAAACAAAATGCTGGGTAAACCAAACACAGTGAACTCTTCCATTAGCTCAATGGTGGTATCATCACTTTGAGTTAAATCGATTTGAATTAACTGATAGTGACTAAATTCACTCTGTACTTTGGCGTCAGGAAATGTGTAATGCTCAAACTCTTTACATGCCACACACCAATCGGCGTATAAATCAACCATTACTAGTTTGCCTTGCTGATTTGCCTCAGCAACGGCCTTTTTTAGCTCGGTTAAATTAGCAACCTGCTTAAACTCATTACTTTGCTGACTCACCAGCTCAACTTGTTGAGGCGGCCAAATTACGTTTTTAGCTAATGTAAAACCAGTTAGCACTAAAAATGTAGCGCTCAACCAAAGTCCTGTTTTAAGTTTGCTTTGTGGCTGTGCACTTTGCCAGTGGTGTAAATACAATGCTGTTGCAAGCGCTAAAACACTCGCCATAAGCAAAATAATGTCGGCATCAACAATACGCTCTAATAAAATAAGTGGCACTACAAGCATAATAAAACCAAATAATGTTTTAACTTGCTCCATCCAGCCGCCGGCTTTAGGCAGCAATTTACCACCAGACGTACCAAGTAATAAAAGGGGGAGGCCCATGCCTAAACTTAATACATACAGGGTTAAACCACCGACTAGGTAGTCACCACTTTGCGCCACAAATAATAGCGCAGCAGATAACGGTGCTGTGGTACAAGGTGATGCAATTAATCCCGACAACACCCCCATTAAAAACACACCTAAGTAATTGCCGCCTTTTTGGTTATTACTAACTTGCGTTAGCTTGCTCATCATACCGCTCGGTAACTTAATTTCGTACCAGCCAAACATCGACATTGCGAGCAATACAAACAGTAAGCTAAAACTAATAAGTACATAAGGGTGTTGTAAATACCCCTGCACTTGCCCGCCTAAGGCCGCCACTACTAACCCTAATGCAGCATAAGTAAGTGCCATACCTTGTATATATACAAACGACAACGCAAACGCTTTTTTAGTTGAAAGGTTTTGCTGCCCTGCAATTAAACTCGATAAAATAGGAAACATAGGGAACACACACGGTGTAAACGCAAGCCCCACTCCAACCACAAAAAATATGAGTAAATTAGTTACTAAACTTTGACTTGCTAATCGCTCTGTAAAACTTAAATCTTGAGTGGGTGTATTACTTTGGCTACGTGTTGTATCAATAGAGGGAGTTAATGCGTTTAATGTATCAGCAGCATTAGCTGATGAGTTATTACCTTGCGCTTGCTCTGAGGCAATAACGCTTAAAGGAATACTAATAACCTCTGGCGGATAACACAGCCCTGCTTTGGCACAGCCCTGGTAGCGCACCTTAACAATAGCACCCTCGGTAACATTACTGAGCTTGCTTATAACACTTACACTATTGAAAAAAACTTCGGTTTTGCCAAAAAACTCGTCTTCAATTATTTCGCCAGTACCGGCATCGCCTACCTTTATGTTGGCGCCTTTGGCGATAATTTCTATTTTCTTTTTGTAAAGGTAATAGTCAGGGGCTATATCCCACCCCACAAATAAAGTGCTACCTTGCTGATCAAAATCAAATACAAACGCTTGGTCTACAGGTAAAAAGGTTTGCTGTGGCGGGGCAAGTAAATCACCTAGCACATTATTGGTGTTTGCCTTTACCGGAAGCGCCAGCAAGCTAACCAATAATAAAAAGAAAAACCGCATTAATTTAATACCTCATCCATCCAATGAAAATAAGCCAAATTACCAGTGGCCACATCAACCACTTGAATTTCGGGTACTTCGTAACTGTGTAAACTTTTGATGGTTTCAAACACATCATTCATTTTTTCTGATTTTGTTTTAATCAGTAGCTTTGCTTCTACCTCTTCGGCCACATTGCCTTCCCACATATAAATTGAGGTCATATTTGGTAAAATATTTACACACGCCGCTAATTTTTGCGCTACAAGTGCCTTAGCTAGAGTGCGTGCTTCAGCCTCATTTTTACACGTGGTAAATATCAATTTAAATTGCGTAGTCATAATTAACCTTTACTAATTTATAGGGAACTAATGCAATAGTATCTGATAGCTAGTGTAATGTGTAGGCGATGAATAATTGTAGATATTAAGCAATTATTAATCACTTTAAGCTCAACCTTGAAATTAGACCCTTTCACCCTCACTTATATTTCATCCACTCTTTTGAGTGCCATTATTTAGAGAGCCCTATGTTTAGATTTTTATTTGTGTTGTTTATTATCATTCCTATTATCGAAATTGCGCTACTAATACAGGTTAGTGATGTAATTGGTGGATTTGCGACTATAGCCCTAGTGATTGTTACGGCTATTTTGGGCGCCAGAATGGTTAAACAACAAGGAATGGGGGCATTACAAAATGCACAAAGCCAAATGGCCCAAGGGCAAATGCCAGCGAAAGAATTATTTACCGGTATTTGCGTGATCATTGCAGGGGTTTTATTGCTAACCCCAGGCATTATGACCGATGTATTTGGCCTACTATTATTAACCCCCTCAATACGCAACAAACTTGCTGCAGGCCTTGCAAGTCAAGCAACGGTTCGCATGAGCACAGGTGCACAGCAAGGCTCTTCAGCCTTTACACAACACTCACACTCGCAGCAAGAACAACAGCATGTAAATAAACCAACTACCATTGATGGCGAATATGAGAGAAAAGATTAAAAATTTATCGATTTTTCTCTTGGAATTTTACACTCTACCCCCATTAATGAATGCAAATTAGAAAAGCTTTTTTCTGTACTGTTCAGAAACTGTTAGGAGAACTAAAAAAATGAACATTCGTCCTTTACAAGATCGCGTAATCGTTAAGCGTCTAGAAGAAGAAACCAAGTCTGCTGGCGGTATTGTATTAACTGGCTCTGCAGCTGAAAAATCAACTCGCGGAGAAGTTATTGCTGTTGGCAATGGTCGCGTTCTAGATAACGGTGACGTTAGAGCTTTAGAAGTAAAAGCCGGTGACACTGTGTTATTTGGCTCATATGTTGAAAAAACTGAAAAGATCGAAGGTCAAGAGTACCTGATCATGCGTGAAGACAACATTTTAGGCATTGTAGGCTAACCCTACTTTTCGTTTAACAAACATTTAAGAATTTAGAGGAAATTAAAGATGGCAGCAAAAGAAGTACTTTTTGCAGGTGACGCACGCGCTAAAATGCTAACAGGCGTAAATATCCTAGCAAACGCAGTAAAAGTGACCTTAGGTCCTAAAGGCCGTAACGTAGTACTAGATAAATCATTTGGCTCTCCAGTGATCACTAAAGATGGTGTATCTGTAGCAAAAGAAATCGAACTTGAAGACAAGTTTGAAAACATGGGTGCACAAATGGTGAAAGAAGTTGCATCTAAAGCAAATGATGCAGCGGGTGACGGTACTACTACCGCAACTGTACTTGCACAATCTATTGTAAACGAAGGTCTTAAAGCAGTTGCTGCGGGCATGAACCCAATGGATCTTAAGCGCGGTATTGATAAAGCAATTATCGCTGCAGTAGAAGAGCTTAAAGCGCTATCTGTACCATGTGCTGATACTAAAGCTATTGCACAAGTAGGTACTATTTCAGCTAACTCTGATAAAGAAATTGGCGAAATCATTGCTAACGCAATGGAAAAAGTAGGCCGTAATACAGGTGTTATTACTGTAGAAGAAGGTCAATCACTAGAGAACGAACTAGATGTTGTAGAAGGCATGCAGTTTGACCGTGGTTACCTATCGCCTTACTTTATCAACAACGCTGAAAAAGGCGCTGTTGAGCTAGACAACCCGTTCATTCTACTTGTAGATAAAAAAGTATCTAACATCCGTGAACTACTACCTACATTAGAAGCCGTTGCTAAAGCAAGCAAGCCACTATTAATCATTGCTGAGGACCTAGAAGGCGAAGCACTTGCAACGCTTGTAGTTAACAACATGCGCGGTATTGTTAAAGTATCAGCTGTTAAAGCCCCTGGTTTTGGCGACCGTCGTAAAGCAATGCTACAAGATATCGCCGTATTAACTGGCGGTACTGTTATCTCTGAAGAAATTGGTTTAGAGCTTGAAAAAGCAACAATTGAAGACTTAGGTACTGCTAAGCGTGTAGTAATCACTAAAGATGATACAACTATCATTGATGGTGCGGGTGAAGAAGATGGCATTAACGGCCGTGTTGCTCAAATTAAAGCACAGATTGAAGAAGCAACGTCTGACTACGATAAAGAAAAACTACAAGAGCGCATGGCTAAACTTGCCGGCGGTGTTGCAGTAATTAAAGTAGGCGCAGCAACTGAAATTGAAATGAAAGAGAAAAAAGACCGTGTTGAAGATGCATTACATGCAACTCGTGCAGCGGTTGAAGAAGGCGTAGTACCCGGTGGTGGTGTTGCTCTAGTACGTGCTGCTAGCAAGCTAGTTGAGCTACTTGGCGACAACGAAGACCAAAACCACGGTATCAAAGTTGCACTTCGTGCGATGGAAGCACCACTTCGTCAAATCGTAACTAACGCAGGTGATGAAGCATCTGTTGTTATTAACGCAGTTAAAGGTGGTGAAGGTAACTATGGTTACAACGCAGCCACTGGCGAATACAACGACATGCTTGAAATGGGTATCCTAGATCCAACTAAAGTAACGCGCTCTGCACTACAATTTGCAGGTTCGATTGCGGGTCTAATGATCACCACCGAAGCAATGGTTGCTGAAATCCCTAAAGAAGAAGCTGCTGGTGCCCCTGATATGGGTGGCATGGGCGGAATGGGTGGTATGGGCGGCATGATGTGATCATCCTCCTTTAAGCACCTTGCTTATATAAAAACCCAGCTTCGGCTGGGTTTTTGCTTTTTAATACAAGCCTATTGTTATTGCTCAATTTACCTTCATATCTATACCACGAGTTGTTGGATTAAAGGTAAAAGGATTTGCTTAATAATAATGAAATAATCACCTTCTTTATTTTGGTATCACTTATAACAGGGTTAGTGGTATTTATTGCCTGGATTATGCTTAAGCTCGTTATATGGGGTAAGAGCATGTCTAAAGAAGCGTATTTATTTTTAGCGTTTTTTCCACTAATTTCACTTATGCCTATTCCACCCCCTACTTATGAAAATGTTCAAAAGGCCAAGCAAGAACAGCGTAAACGCAAAGAAGACTCAGGTGATGACCCTACGAATGAAGATGAGTAAGCCAGTTTAGCTACTAAATTAAAACACTTTTTAAGGACGCTTTAAGCATTCTCTAAGGTTTAAAATAGAGTGAATCCTTTTACTACTAGCCCTATATGCTAAGCCAATATATAACGTACAGCTCCTCTTAAAATAAGCTTTAATAACCATTTACCTATACTATTCAACCCTGTATTGATATGTGAAAATACACCGACATAAAACAACTTTAGGTTTTTAAGTTATGCCAAAGCAGCATATAGGTAGTATTGCTCTTGTTGTAAAAGACTATGACGAAGCAATTGCATTTTATACAAAAAAATTAAGCTTTGAATTAGTGGAAGATACGGATTTAGGTGATGGAAAACGCTGGGTGTTAATAACCCCACCCAACTCAAACGGCACACACATATTACTTGCACAAGCCACAGAACCAGAGCAGTTTAGCGCTGTTGGCAACCAAGCAGGTGGCCGTGTATGGCTATTTTTAAACACTGACAACTTTTGGCGTGACTACGAAAGCATGCTAGAAAATGGCGTAGTATTTCATGAGCAGCCTCGTAATGAGCCTTATGGTACGGTGGCCGTATTTGAAGATCTCTATGGCAACAAATGGGATCTTATTCAACAGAGCTAACTACTTAGTTGATTAACGACCTGACTATTTGAAATAAATCCGAGGGTAGCATACCACGCTGCCCTTGCTCTTCAGCCGCA
This sequence comes from Pseudoalteromonas sp. C12FD-1, assembly GCF_037414265.1. Taxonomy (NCBI): domain Bacteria; kingdom Pseudomonadati; phylum Pseudomonadota; class Gammaproteobacteria; order Alteromonadales; family Pseudoalteromonadaceae; genus Pseudoalteromonas; species Pseudoalteromonas sp. C12FD-1. Next base: position 1,950 of record NZ_JBBEVD010000035.1, on the reverse strand, counting down.
ACCTCACCAGCTCTAGCATGAAGAGTTACTCCGTATCGCGCAGCTTCATCGATACTAAGCCCTTGAGCAAGCAATGCACCAATAATACCTGTAAGTACGTCGCCACTCCCTCCCACGGCAAGAGCTGCGTTGCCATTTTCACACACCCAAGTGCTTTTACCGTTATCAATTAAAGAGCCAGCGCCTTTTAGTATGCAAGTAACATTATACCGTTTTGCGCATAATCGTACGCTATCAAACCTATTTGACTCTATTTCAGAGGTATTTTTGCTAATGAGCCGAGCCGCTTCACCAGGATGCGGAGTAAGCACACATTGGTCCAATGTATAAGCACTGGCATTTTCAGCCAATAAATTAAGTGCATCAGCATCAAGTACAAGCGGCGTATTGCGCTCTTGGCAATAGTGCATAACTGTGCAAAACGTTTTTTTAGCCCATTCATCCTGTCCAAGTCCAGGGCCAAGTACAACACAACTTGCCCACTCTAAAGCTTGCTCAAGGTTTTCACTCATGACCATTAATTCTGCCCTACCTATGCTTATTGGCATAATAGAGCTTTGGTGCGTATAAACCTTCACCATCCCCGCGCCTGCTCGTAGCGCAGCCTCACTACTGAGCCTGATTGCTCCCGCAGTACCTTGGTTACCTCCTATACATAATAACTTGCCATGGTTGCCCTTATGGCTATTTAAAGCCCGAGAGCCAAGGCGTTTAAAGCTGTCTATATTTATCAAGTGAGCACAAGGTGAAGCGAGTTGACTAAAAGTATCTTCAATTGCTAATTCATCGAGAATCAATTCACCGGCATGCTGTTTACCTGTCCCTGTAGAAAGGCCTTGTTTAATCGCAATAAAAGTAAGCGTTTTTGTTGCCTGAATAGCTGCGCCTAATACTTCACCTGTATTTGCATCAATCCCTGAGGGAACATCGATACTTAAAACAGGCTTTTCGCTTTGGTTGATTGCGGTAATAATCTCACAATAATTTTCGCGAACAGGTGAGTTTAGCCCAGTTCCTAGTAACCCATCAATCACACAGTCGCAGCAATTTAAATCACTCTTATCAAACTCGTTAACTATGCCACCATTATCAAGCCATAGCTGTTTCGCTTTAGCCGCGTCACCACTGAGTGTTTTAGCAGGGTCTATAGCACAAACTTTTACCTCTGCACCAGAGTCCTTAATTAAACGCGCGGCGATGTAAGCATCACCCGCATTATTGCCATTACCTGCAATAATTAAAGTAAGCTTAGCGTTAAAAGACTGCCAGTGCTTGTATACGGACTCTCCCGCTCGCTGCATTAAAGTAAATAAACCTATTCCACATTGCTTAGCCGCCTCTTTCTCATAGGAGCGAACCTGCTCTTTTGTATAAATAAGCCTTTGTTCATTTAACATAGAAACTCGCCATAATAAGTGTGTAGATGCTCTATAACTATAGCTTGGGATAAAAGAGCACTTTTCAATAGCTGATTTAGCTTGCGAAACAGCTATTAAAATTGAAGACTTTACTACAAAGAGTGTAAGTTCTGTGGCGAGCCTTATCCGTGGGTTTCGTGATACTCAACCCACGCTACGAAGTACAGATTGACGCTGTGCAGCTGATAGCTAATATTTTTACTTTCCTTAAGACGCAAAAAAGCCGCTTCATTTCTGAAGCGGCTTTCTCGTATTTGGATCCAGTGCGTTACGCAGTAGAATGTCGTGGTGCCCACAGAGGTAGCGAGCCACATAGCAAAGTACCCTTAATGTTTGTTTTTTAATGGGATTCACTGGGCACTGAGGTGGTCGTCGCGTTCTTTTACCCGTGGGTTTCGTGATACTCAACCCACGCTACGAAGTACAGCTTGACGCTGCGCAGCTGATAACTGATGGCTAATAGCTAATATTTTGTAAGCGTCTAGCAAAATACACCTGCCAGTAACTCAGTAAAATGATTAAGCTATTTCCA
>NZ_JBBEVD010000034.1:0-171029 GCF_037414265.1 Pseudoalteromonas sp. C12FD-1 | reverse complement strand
TGCTTTTAGTGCGCCAGCAAGCAAGGCGCCTACACCACAATAATCACCGAGTATAAACCCAACGTAGGCGTGAAGCTTGCTCAAACAAATCGGCTGCAAATTATCAAACTTTGCAGCCTAACCATTTTATGTGCCACTTACGTTAGGCAAAGCGGTTACATTGGTTTGGCTATTTTGTTTTTCTTGCCAGCTAAGGTCACATATACCGTCTGTAGGAGAAAATGCAGTAGGGGCTTGAAGTAATAGCTTACGTATTTGAATATGATCTGACTCATCACATGCGTTTTTGAGTTTTCCTAAGAATGGCTCAAGCTCATCCCATGGCATTTTTATTTCTTGCGCACTTAAAATTCTTGGGTGATCAGTGCCAGTAACATTATCACCAATAAGTAGCTCTTCAAAAAGCTTTTCGCCAGGGCGAAGGCCTGTACATTTTATTTCTATATCGCCATTAGGTCGCTTATCGTGCTTAACTTCCAGCCCTGATAAGTGAACCATTTTAGTTGCCAAGTCTTTAATTTTAACAGGCTCACCCATATCAAGCACAAATACATCGCTACCTATACCCATAGCGCCGGCTTGAATAACAAGTTGAGCAGCTTCAGGTATGGTCATAAAGTAGCGTGTAATATCTTGGTGAGTTAACGTTATAGGACCACCTGCTTTAATTTGTTTTCTGAATAAAGGCACAACAGAACCCGATGACCCCAGTACATTACCAAAACGTACCATTGTAAAACGTGTGGTATTTTGAATCTCAGACAACCCTTGAAGCACAAGTTCAGCCATGCGCTTTGTAGTACCCATTACATTTGTTGGTCGTACTGCTTTATCGGTTGATATTAAAACAAACGTGTCTACCTTTGCGTTTATTGCTGCCGTGGCTACATTGTAAGTGCCGTAAATATTATTGCGAACACCTTCAACTACGTTGTGCTCAACTAATGGCACATGCTTATAGGCAGCTGCATGGTAAACAGTTTGCACATTAAAGGTAGAAAACGTTGATTCAACCAGTTTTTTATTTTGTATTGAGCCTAGTATAGGCAGTACTTCTATATTTAAATTATTTGTGTTGCAGTACTCAGTTAGCTCTTTTTCTATCGCGTATAAAGCAAACTCAGAAAGTTCAAACAGCACTATTTTTGTAGGGTTATTTTTAACTATTTGTCTGCACAGTTCAGAGCCGATTGAGCCACCCGCCCCTGTCACCATGACTACTTTGTGTTCTATGTTTGCCGACATTAGCTCTTGGCGAGGCTGTACAGAATCTCTGCCTAATAAGTCGTCTATTTCTACATCTTTAACTTCATCTAGGTTAGTAGTGCCCGAAACAATATCTGCCATGCCAGGTATGGTCATTACTTGTAGTTTGAACTTTTCTATTGCGTTAAGCACCTCTTTGCGACGGCTTCTTGACGTGCTTGGCAGGGCAAGTAAAATTTTATTGGCACACTTTTGCTTGGCTATTTCGGCTATTTGCGAAGGTGCATGCACACATATACCCTGAATTAACGATAAATGCTTTTTAGGGTCATCGTCTATAAATGCAACAGGTGAATACTCTGGGCCATTAGCTAAGGCGGTTGCAAGTTGGCGCCCTGCCGAACCCGCGCCATATATAATAACCCCTTCTTTACGGCGCATTGTTATTTGCCCCACCACTGCGCGAACGGTAAGCCTTGCACCGCCTACAAATAAAATACAAAAGCTTGCATATATAAATGGCACTGTACGAGGAACTGTCGCGCTTAAAAAGAAAGACAAAACGGTTAGGTAAACGGTAGAAAGCACTACACCTGCAATAATGGCCCACATGGCTTGTGTATTCATATAACGCAACACGGCCCTGTACAAACCAAGCTTTACAAAGCTAAACAAGCTCAGTGGAAGTACTGTTGCTAGCAATACCCATGTGTGAGTATTTTTTAAAACAGCGGTGCTGTCGAGCCTAAGTAAAAAGGCTAGCCAAAAAGCAACAATAATAAAAATGCTATCTACAACAAGTGATACAACTCTTTTTTGAGGGCGAGGTAAGTTAACTAATAATTTTAAAAACACAATACATTTCCCTGAAGCTAGCAGTAATACTGCTATTCTATTGGTTACAATTTTACTACAAGATGAATAACTATTGCACTTAATAGTTAAAGACTATATGCAGTATATTATATAATCTTTATGTATTTGGTTACTATTTGTAAATTTGTGTGTGTTAATTTATCTATTTTACTCTATCGCCACTACCGCTTCCAGTGACGGTTTGTAGTATATAAGTAAAGTAGTGTTTTAAACTAAGTGTGGCAATCATTCTTGCATCGGTTTCCGCCAATAGCTCTGGAGTAGACATGTCTATTTCGTTTACTTGCGCTAAACCTGTAATTCCAGGGCGTACATCGTAGATACCTTTAGCATCGCGAGCTTGAGTAAGTTCTTCTTGATTAAATAATCCTGGGCGTGGCCCAACTAAGCTCATCTCACCTTTAAGTACGTTCCAAAGTTGTGGTAGTTCATCTAACTTTGTTTTACGTAAAAAACCGCCAAACCGAGTTATAGATGCACTGCTTGCTAAGTGACTTGCTACTGAGGCTGTATCTACGGTCATTGTTCTGAACTTTACTAAAGTAAACGGTTTTTTATTGCGGCCAACGCGCTCTTGCATAAAAAGTGGCGAGCCGGTATCAAATAGACCAATAATAAAAAGTAAAATCAAAAAAGGAAAAGCAAATACTAATCCAAACAATGCAATAAAAAAATCTAAAATACGTAACATTAATGTCTACCCATATCTATTTCTGTTAAAAGTTTGTCTGCTTTCGAAGAGTCGACAACAAAGTTATCAAGCAAGACTTTTTCGCGTTCTTTTTGGCCTAGAGATCTTAACACCAAACGAAGCAATACTTCAGGAAAGTAAAAGTGTTTAATATTTACTTTTTCTTTACTTGCAAGATAATTCAATACTTGCTGGAGTGATAGAGCTTTATTATCAGCTAATAGGTAGGTTTCACCATTAGCTTTGTCGCTCATTAAGCAAAATTTGATGAAACTAAGTAGTTTCTCTACTGATAAGTATGAACGCTGGTTTTTAATTGCTTTGAAAGGAAAAGCGTGAACTTTAGAGACTAATCTAGCTAAGGTTCTTATATTTCCTGGCGCGTCATGGCTAAGAATAAGTGCGGGGCGAATTATAATATAATCAATACCTGAATCGGAACAAAAAGTTTTTACTAAATTTTCTGCAATGATTCTCGTTTGAAGTTGTGGCTCCCCTTTGATTAACGATGAGTTTTCATTAACATCTAAGTCAGCGCATTTACCATGGACATATGCTGTACTAAAGTAAATAAACTTTTTTATATTATTGTTTTTACACGCTACTAATAACTCTTTTAGAGCTTTAATATTTGTTTGCTCAAGCTCTTGAATAGTTGGTGTATGTTTATGAGCGAACGATGCCAAATGAACAACTTGGGAGCATCTTTTGAGCGCACTATCCCATTCTAAAAACTCAGATAAGTCACCTGTTACTACCGATTCCACTGCGGCTTGAGGGAGCACTTCTCTCGTTCTTTGTGTTATAGATATCGAAAAATTTTTTGTCAGATACTCAACAAGTTTTTTACCAATAAAGCCATTTCCACCCGTAATTAAGACTCCCATATTAACTCCTAAAAGAACCTATTTTTAAGTTTTAAGCTAGGAGCTTCAACTAGTTTCCACGAGACTGTAGAAACAACAAAAATAGTCGTAAATAGCAAAAAGTAAGATGAAACCGTATTAAATTCAAAACCGTTTGCTATAAATAACTGAATGATTGGGAAATGAAAGATATATACGCCATATGAAATATCGCCTAATTTTTTAAATGAAAGTACATTAGGTAATGAAATAAATACCAATGTAATAAAAACCGCAATTACAAATGGTTGTAAGTAATAGAAATTCAACCACATTAATATAACTGATGTAATTAACAAGACTGAAAATTGCCTTTTCAAAACATCAAAGTATTTAAAGCAGAATATACCTGCAATAAAATACATCATTTGGCCTGGCAGCTGAGATGCCAGTGTTTCAGCCATTGGGATTGTATCTTTATGCAATAAGATAAAGTCTTTATAAATGAATGAAAATACATAGATTGCCAACATGTATAAATAACTATATTTGCGTTCTAAGAGCATGTAGAAAATAGGTACCATGCAATAGAACATAACTTCTATTTTTAAAGTCCATAATGAGCCATTAATAAAGGGCTCTGGATTTGTTAAAAATACACCATCAATAGTAGGTGCTAAAAAATTCAAAAAAGCAGCATTTGCTATAAAGTACTTAATTTCAGATGTATAGCTTCCAAAAGAACTCCCGTCTCCGACCATAAGATATAAACAGCTAGAAAACAAAATTAGCAAAATATATGCAGGGTAAAGGCGAAGAAAGCGCCCCCAAAAATAATTAATAATAGTTTTTTTTCTGTCATAGCTCATATAAATCAAAAAGCCACTAACGATGAAGAAGGTAGACACAGCACTACCAGATAGCCAATGTAATGACTCACTCACTGACTCTGTTAGTGGTGTTTTAGCTAGAAAAGCTAAGTGTAAAAACACTACTGCCGTAGCCAGTACCAATCTTAAAAAGTCTAGATTATTGCTCTTATAAACATACTTCATTTATGTGCTACCTCAAAAGCGCCATGTAAGTTTTAAACCATGACTCTGAATCAGGAAATAACTGCGCTCTCGTGTGTGAAGCTAGCCGCGTATCGTTATACGTTTCAAGATCAAATAACTTACTTATTTGGTTTACGCAATCATGCACATCATCTTCTTTATAAATCACACCTGCTTGATCTAAAACTGAGTGAGCATAATCAAGATCTGGGGCAATAACTGGGAGATCGTAAAACATAGCCTCTATTAGTGGGTTACCAAAAGTTTCAGATTTTGATGGAAAAATAGCCGCAAATGCAAAATTTTGATAATACTGCTTTAGCTCAGCCTGAGGTAACTCCCCTAAGTTATTGATCGGTAGATGTTGCTCTTTTATAGCAGCTATAAACTCTGCAGCTTCAGGTATTGATTCATCAACTGTAATATTAATAACAACAGGTAATTCCTTATCTTTTATTTCAGTAGCAAGCTTCAATAAAAATACATGATTTTTATGCGCATAAAAGCGACTAACATAAAGTAGCTCTTTTACTTTAGGCAACTCTTGCTTAGCTTGAAAGCTTGTAATGCTCTCTTGTTTGAAGTTATCGCTAATTGGGTTAAAAATAATTTCAGAATCAATTGTTACTTTTTCATTGAGCAACTTTTGCATGTAGCTACTTTGAACAACAACTGTGTCTACAGCTTTAACTGTTTTACCAAAAAGGTGACGCTTTATTTTCTCAGCTATTTTTGCAACTCCACTCAAACTACCATATAAACGATCATCGACGATGTATGGGTGATGAAGTAAGACCACTTTTTTATGATTACTTTTAATACCGAACAAAAAATTACCGAAAGCAAGAATTGCTTTAGGCTCATATTTTTTTGCTAATGAATTCATCAGCGAAAAGTTGACTTTAAATACATTCAATAAGGCTTTAATACTTCCTGGTACTACATCAACAACTACAAACTTGCAATTTTCTGTCTCTGAATATGCCAGAAACTCAGGCAAATTTGGCACAATAAATACGAACTTCTCACCGCTATGCAGTGCATTTCGGATAAAATTATTAGCAATATTTTTGGGGCCTGCAGCAATCTGATTTGAAAAGTTAACGAGATACATTCTTCTTGCCCTCAAATAAGTAAATAAATAAAGTAAATAACATTAATAAAACGAATATGGTTAACGTATTAAAAATAAAAGCGTTTGAAATACCAAACCCTGTCAACATCATGAAGGCATAAAAAGAAACCCATAAAGGTGCAAATTTTGAGCTAATCATGACTTGGTAGAAATATTTTAAAATCATACCAGTCAAAATTGCATACAAAACAACCCCAACAGGCCCGAAGTGCACGTAACCTGCAGTTACACGACTAAGAGGCCAACCTACAGGGATCATGTACTTAAATGGTGAGTTAATTGCAACATTATTTCCCTGCGCGAAATTATAGATATAAACACCTTCATCTAGTGGTGGTTTAGCCTCATAAAATGAGCTTGGGATAAACCCTGTAAAGAAGTCCATAAACGTACTACCAAACCAAAGCTTATTGATAGAGTCAAAATATGGAAATATAAATAGCGAAATATCAATATCACTGAATCGCTTAAATAACTCGCCCATATATGGAAGGGCGTCAGGTATCAGTGAACTGGGATCTGACATATAGTAATCAAGTGCTCCATCAACCCTTAAAACAGGTGCAAGAGAAGCAAAGAAAACCAAAAAGAACAATAAGAGTAAGTTTTTAAGGGAAAAAACATTTACATTTTTTATTTTATAGTTCCACATTAGAACTAAGAAAACTAAAAGTAGTAGTGGATTTTTCCTTTCACCGTAAGATGCCAGCATGGCAAAGAAAAACACTGATATAAAAAATAGAAAGACATAATCTTTAATCTTTATTTTTTTCAATGACAAGTAAGTTATGTAGTAACCTATAGAGAGCATTGCAGATATAAAAAAGATATTTCTATACATTGCAGTACCTTGAACTACCAAGGTTTTATTATCCATATTACTTATCAGAAAGAAGAAACCACCGACTTTATAAAGAAACAAAGCAAACATTATTATCGTGAGGGCAATAAAAAAATAGCTCGCATACTTAAATTTTACAACCTTCATACCTACGCCAATACTAGCTACGCCAAAAAGTTTACCTCTAGGCTCAAAGAAAGCCATGGTAAAAATGCATACTATTGCAAATATTAGCTTGTACATAACATGCTGAAAAAAAGCAAAGCTAAAGTCATCTAAATGATAGGTAACTTTCGGATGAAGTTCTTGTGGATTATGAGCGATAAAATATAGATACGGCACCTCAGCCATAGAAAACAAAATAAAAAAAGGAATAACATGAAAAAAATCTTTCTTCCCTTTTTTCAAATAAAGAAGTAACAATAATAGAATAATAAAATAAAAGGTTATAAATGAATCAATCATTGTACTGTTTTATTCTTTTTGCAGGTACACCACCGAAGATACATTGCTCTTCTGTAATAGACTTAGATACAACCGCAGCACTTGCAACGATCGTCTTTGCAGCGATACTTTCAGCAGTTTCTAATAAAATTGCACGCGTACCTAACCAGCAATTTGCTGCAATTTCCTTTTTAATGCTAACAGGCTTACTTTTAGGGTCGTAGCCATGGCTATGGCTGTAAATTACAACACCTTCTGATAACAGGGTATTATTTCCAATAGTTAATCCACCGGTGTGATCTATATGGCAATTTCGGCATATATGTACTTTATCTTCGATAATACATTCACCTGTGCTGTTCTCTGATACAAGCAATGTTTCTTTTCCAATGAAAACTCCATCACCTATGGTTACAAGCTTAGGTGACTCAATTCTAGCACCGAACTCGATACGAACATTTTTACCTACCTTTTTACATACAGCCTTATAAAATAGAGTATTTAAAATATCGAAAAAAACTTTTAGAAAGCGCAAAGGAATTCGTACACAGAAAAGCAGTAAGCCACTGTCTTGATAAAGTTTAGTAATGCGATTAATCATTTGATAAGCCTATATTTAAAAATATATAAATAAACAACACATGAGGTTAGATAATAAACACTGAATGATATTGCTAAATTCTCTGCATTTGCAGTTACTGTTAAAATATATGCGCCCATGACTATCGCAGAAGTTAAGGCAACATAAAAAAGTTGATATGTTTTATTCATAACAACCATTACTCTATTGAATGCTAAAGCAACAGAGTAAAATAAACAGATTAAAGTTACCTCTAAAAATAAATCCGCAGTGTATTTATCACCATATAAAAGTAAAAAGTAATCGTAAAGGAAATAGCTAATACCAACGAATAGTAGGCATGATAACGACATACACTTCATAGCGTAGCTGAGAAGTTGCTTTACATTGCTTCCTGACTCATGGAGCTTTGTTAAATTTCGTAAAACAATATTACAGATGATATTTAAAAGGATTGAACAAATCATAAACATCTGAAATGAAACATCGAACTCAGCGAGTGCTACAAAGCCATTATCACTATTAGCTGTTATATACCTTACAAACCAAAAGACAAAAGCATTAATTGCAGAGCCGATAATTACTGGCTTTATAGTATTGAATACTCCTTTAGCTTTCTGAAAAAGAACATCGTACTCAATATTTTTTAAAATATTTTTGCTATTAGCCAATATATTAAATACTTTCACGGTTAAATCAGTAAGCTGATAAATAAGCATATAAAATAAAGCTATTACTACAGTAATATCTTCATATGTATTGAAAATAACAACGGCTGATAAAACAATACTAATTACTGTTGAGAAAAAAATTACTTTATAAATGCCTTTCCCTATGTACACAGAGATCAAATACCCATTTAACAGAGTCAGTGAGATTAATAATACTACTGTGAAAACTATTTGGAACGTCAAAAAATCAAAGGAAGATATACTTCCTATAAGTGAACTGCTTGCCCATAATAGCAAGCATAAAGTTGAAATGATCAATGCAGTAAATGCAAAAAATACCCCATATGCAAGCACTGAAACTTTACTAAAGTTCTTTTTAGAGCTTTCTTTAACAGCGAAAGGGTTAACTGCTGAGCTAAATGTAGTCTCAAATAAGTTAATTGTACTTCGCAAAAACACAAAAGATCCATAAGTATCTTTCGATGTGTAACGAGCAATTAAAATATTAAGAGCTAATATAAAGCCTTTAGCTATTAAAGTACTAAGCATTAATAAAAATGCACTAGAAAAGAGTTTTTTTAGCATTGAATTAAACGCTCAACCCAGTTTTCTATAGCGTAACTTTGATAAACTTCATTACTAACTGGAACATATGGAGAGGTTAGAAACTCTGCTAGTTCTTGCTCATCCTGCTGGCCAATTACAAAAATATTTTCAGTTTCATAAAAAGGTTCTTCCATAACGAGTTTATTGTTAGTAATTAGCTTTTTGTTTATTCCTAAGGTCTCAATGGTTCTCATTGTTAAACCTGTTTGATCAGGGTGCCCATAATCAATAATTACCTCAGAATCGCACATTACATCAGAAACGGCTTGAACACTGAGTTTTTCAAACGAAACTTCTTCGATTGGTATCTTTCGAAATGTTTTGTTAATAACTTTAAGTACTTTAAAAACAGGTTTACTAGGATAGTAAAAAAATGTGAAAGCAGGTTTATTTAGATTTTTTTCAACTAAAGAAGCCATCCCTAATACATCGCGAAAGCGATTAGAGTGCAATGTCCCAACAAAAGCAGCCGAATACTTATTATTTGCATCTCCACTTACCTTTCTGCTGTATTCTCTGCTATAGAAAAGAGGTAAGTACTCAAGGTTTTCTACATTCTGGCAATCAATCCTATCGAATGACTTTATAGCATCGAAATACTTAAACTTTCCTTTAGCACCCTTTACATTAGACAGTGAGTCCCATGAGTAATACACAAACTTAGCTTTGCTAAAGCTTTGCTTCATTTTTTCAAGTAAACACTCAGAAAGGCCTTCACCTTTAATGACAATAATTAATTCATAGTCACCTTGCCAGTTGATTTCATTTATGAAATATTTTTCTGTTAACTTGCTTGTTAGGCTTGGCATTAACCTTGATTTTACTCGATCAAAGTTACTCTTGACATAAATGTGGTTAATCCAGTCAACTGAATGACCTTTTAACTCCATTACATTTATAATTTTTTTATAATAGCCAAACGTATCTGGACTAAAGAGTAAAACTTTCATGCTTGCTGTAAAATTCCGTAAATGAATTAATCATTGATTCTAGATCGTCTTCGATTGTGGCAGGATTAAAATCAACCACACTTTGCAGTTTGCTAATATCAACTTTAGAAAAGGCTTCATTTACGTTACTTTCAAACCAATTTACTTTACAGCCTGTTTTATCAGCTATTACCTTTGCAATTGTATCCGCTCGAGTATTTCTTCCCGAAGCAATATTGAATATCTCATTACTTTGTATATCAGCTTTAGCTAACTTGTAAATAGCATTAGCCACATCAATCACTGAAACATAATCTTTTTGATAATCCTCGCGAATATACATGTTAATTTCTTTTTTAGCGATCGAGTCTCTAACAATTGAAGGTAAAAATAGAGGGCTATTTACTGCTAAACCGTATACATTACTAGGCCGAACAATAATTGCTTTATCTACTAAGTTTAAAACTAGATTTTCAGCCGTAAGCTTTGTTAAGTTAAATAACGCTCGGTTATCTTTTGCGCAAACTGTCAGGTCAGCACTTTCATAACTAGCTTGCTGATTCATGTAGACACGCGTAGATGAAATATAAATAAATCTATCGAACTGGCTACTTTCTAGCATTTTTACTAGATAACTGACGTTTGAATCGAATACTTTCGTTGGATTATTAGCGCAGTCCCCATGTCCTGCAGCATAAATTACTGTGCCTAATGGTTTACTGAAAACACCTTTATCTAGCTTTTCAGGTACATATACTTGCTCACCAGCATCGCTAAACTGTTTTACAATTTCACTGCCAATGAACCCTTTACCACCAATAACTGTATACATCATGCGCTGCCAAGCCTCTCACGTTGATAATTACCTGACTGAACATTTTCACACCATTGTGAGTTTTCTAAATACCATTTTATGGTTTTTAAAATACCTGATTCAAATGTTTCAAGTGGTTGCCAACCTAGCTCTTTGTTTATTTTTGAGGCATCGATTGCATACCTTAAGTCATGACCGGGCCTATCTTGTACAAACGTAATTAACTCTTTAAAGTCATCTAAGCCATCAGGCTTTTCTGTAATTAAGCCATTCAGATGGTTACAAATTGTTGTAACTACTTCGATATTTTGTTTTTCATTGAAGCCACCGATATTGTATGTTTCGCCTAACTTGCCTTCAGATACAACTTTATAAAGTGCTCGTGCATGGTCTTCAACAAATAACCAATCCCTTACTTGCTTACCGTCGCCATATATTGGCAGTTTCTTACCCTCTAAAGCATTCAGAATAATTAACGGGATCAATTTTTCAGGAAAATGATATGGTCCGTAATTATTTGAGCAGTTTGTTAGCACTACTGGCAGTTGAAAAGTTCTATTCCATGCCCGAACAAGATGATCCGATGCAGCTTTAGATGCAGAATAAGGTGAACTAGGCTCATAAGGCGTTTCTTCAGTGAAAAGACCAGTTTCTCCTAAATCGCCATATACTTCGTCTGTTGAAATGTGGTGGAAGCGGAATAAAGCCTTTTTTTCATCATTTTGAGAAGCATAATACGTTCTAGCAGCCTCTAGTAGTTCGTAGGTACCAACAACATTTGTCTGAATAAATTCACCTGGTCCATCAATAGAACGATCCACATGGCTTTCCGCAGCTAAATGCATGATAAAGTCTGGTTGAAATTTGGCAAGCGTATCGCTAACTCTCTTACGATCACAAATATCACCTTTAACAAAATGGTATCTTTCATTTTGCTCTACACATGCTAATGACTCTAAATTACCCGCATACGTAAGCTTGTCGAAGTTAACCACTGTATGTTCGGTTTCATTTATTAAAAAGCGAACTAATGCAGAACCGATAAAACCAGCTCCGCCGCTTACAAAAATTGTTTTACTCATAAATTACTCGATTAGAAGGTAGGGGCATCTGCTAACATTACGCCAGCTTCATCTTTAGGTGATAATAATGGCTGCATATTATTTACAAGAGGCCATTGAATCGAAAGGCTAGGATCATTCCAAAGAATACTTTGTTCGAATTCAGGTGCATAGTAATTTGTGCACTTATAAACAAATTCCGCAGATTCAGTTGTTACATAAAAACCATGGGCAAACCCTTCTGGCACCCAGAGCTGCCTTTTATTATCACTATTTAATAAAACACCGACATGCTTTCCAAAGGTTGGGCTATCTTTACGCACATCAACGGCTACATCATAAACTTCACCAGCTACAACACGTACCAATTTACCTTGTGTTTGTTGCGTTTGATAATGCAGACCTCTTAAAATTCCTTGCCCAGATTTGCTGTGATTATCTTGCACAAAAGTTACATCTGCAACATGCTCTCGAAACCAGTCTTCACGAAAAGTTTCTAAGAAAAAGCCTCGCTCGTCACCAAATACTTTAGGCTCTAAGATTTTTACATCAGGGATAGCTGTATCAATTATATTCATGAAAATACCCTTTTTGAAAGTAAGCTCAACAAATATTCACCGTAACCGCTTTTGACTAGTGGAGTAGCTAATTGCTGTAACTGTTGCTCATCGATATACCCCATTCGAAAAGCGACTTCTTCTGGACAATTTACTTTCAATCCTTGTCTTTTTTCTATGGTTTCAATAAATTGTGCTGCTTGCAACAGACTGTCATGTGTGCCGGTGTCTAACCAAGCAGTTCCGCGCCCCATTATTTCAACATTTAAAGAGTTAGTATTTAAATACTGTTCAATAACATCGGTTATTTCTAGCTCGCCTCTAGGTGAAGCTTCAACATTTTTTGCGTACTCAACAACTTTATTATCAAAAAAATATAAACCTGGAACAGCATAGTTTGATTTCGGTGACTCTGGCTTCTCTTCTATAGAAATTGCTTTACCACTCTCATCAAACTCAACAACACCATATGAACATGGGTTTGCTACATGGTAACCAAAAACCGTTGCTCCAGACTTTCTAGAAGCAGCTAGTTGCAGTGACTTAACAAGATCGTGACCATAGAAAAGGTTATCACCTAAGATCAATGCAACATTGCTAGTACCAATAAACTCTTCACCCAACAAAAAAGCTTGAGCTAAACCATCTGGCGATGGTTGAACTTTGTACTCAATATTTATACCCCAATCTTTGCCATCACCTAGTAATTCTTTAAAGCGGTCTAATTCTGCTGGTGTTGTTATGACTAAAATATCTTTGATGCCTGCATTCATTAAAGTAGCAATAGGATAATAAACCATAGGTTTGTCATAGACAGGCATAAGTTGTTTACTGACGACTTTCGTTAATGGGTAAAGGCGAGTACCGCTACCACCCGCTAAAATAATACCTTTGGTCATAAAGCTTCCATTATAGTAATACCTGAACTTCAGGCTTAACTTAAAAAATAATGATATTGAGTGAACTACAAAAAAGAATCAAGTTATCAAACACTTTCTTGTTCTCTAAAGTAATTTTTACCCAAGATAATAAGAATTCCTATTAAAATGCCAAACAATGCTCCTATAATGCATATAAGCGCTCTTTTTGGACTGACCCTCTCTTCAGGAACTAATGCAGGATCAATTGTTTTGAAGACATACTCATCTCGAACTTCAGCAAACATAATTGTTTTAGCTTGCTCCTCGATAAGCTTAAATAATACTGTTTGAATATCTGCAACTTTCGTGGTTTCGATTTGTTGCTTTAAAAATTCAGTACTTTTAATTGCCTCGGCAACATCTCGTTCTTTCATTTCTTTATTAATATCTTCAATGAGCCAAACAACCCATTGTTGAGCAATGTAAGGCGAGATATGTTCAACAGAAATTGTAATCATGCCAGTATCTTTTGAAGAGTTTATATAAACGATCTCTTTAAATTCTTTGTAAGCCTCCTGTAGTGATGGCTTTGGCTTAAATGGAGAATCAACATCTCTAACCCAAGAGTTTGTTTTGGTATCATAGATATCGTCATCATAGGCTATAGTATTCTCTTCATATGACCAGCTTTCGGCAGCCATTAGATCTAGCAAAATGTTATGGCGTTCAATGAACTCACTTGTAAATTTTCTAGATTTTAATACTTCAATTGCTAATGCTGACTTATCAGAAGAACCTGCACCTAAGTCAATTCCAGCTATACTGGCTAGACCACCAAATTGACCTGCCAATGCAGCTAAACCACCTTCCCCTTGTCCACTTTCCGCAGGGAAAAGGAGTGCTTCTGCTTTATAAATGTTAGGAAGACTAAGAGCTAAAGCAACAGAGAACCCCGTAAAGATAACGGTTACCATTGCAATGATTAACTTGCCCTTCCAAATAGTTAAGAAAAAACTTTTAAGGTCTACGCCTTCATCTTCAGCATACATGCTTTGTTGAGTATTCTGTGAGTCCACACTTCTTTCCATTAGTAAGTTATCTCATTTATTTAGAGTTACTGAAATTTAATACTAGGTAACTATTAAATTACAAACTACCAATCGCAGCAACGGCTACACCCAGTTGATAAAGAATCTGCGTTGCAGTACTCCACAATGTAAGCTTATCCATATGGCTTGCATCCATCGGTATTACTATTGTATCACCAGGTTCTAACTGCTCTGAGTTATTAACAGCAAACCAACCACCTTTACTTGGAATTTTTACTGAACCATTAGCTTTTATAATATAAATGCTATCTTCATTGGCACGCTCTTTAAGCCCACCACTTAGGGCAATATAATCGTCAACACTTACGCCTGCTTTATATAAGTGTGATGTAGAGTAATTAACCTCACCAATAACGCTAATAGAGTCACGTTTACTTGGTACGTATAAAACATCACCGTCTTGAAGGACTAAGTTTTGCTTATTTTCAACAATCAGTGGTAAGTCGATAACTAAGCGCCCTACCGCTTCAACGCTTGCTAAATCATTTAATAGCTTATTCATTTCATCATACGAAAGTGAATTACTACTTACTGAGTTTTGAAAGCTTTTTGATGCAATATCGCGTCGTAACTCAGTCGATAAGCGGGCTAGCTGCTGCTGCTCTTGTTCTTTAATTGAGGCACGGGTGAATATAGCTGCTTTTTGTTCAGCAAACTCAGAGAAGCCGCCTGCGCGTTCTAATAGCTCTGTTAATGTTTCGCCGCGGCGTATTGTGTAAGTACCAGGGAACCTGAGTTCGCCTTTAAGCTCTACTTTTACGTTTTCTTGCCAATTGGGGATGGCGAATACGTTAATACTGTCTTTACTCTGCAGTGTAATATTGCTTTGCAAATCTCCACGCATCGCACTTTCAAGGTCTAAACGTAAGTGTTCTATTTTTGACGAATCACTTGCAACAATACGGGTAATTTCGGCTTGTTTTACGTAGGCAGATTCTAGCAAGCCACCTGCAGCGGTTACTAAATCACGAACTTCACCGCCTACAACTAACGGGTATACACCAGGAAACGTAACATTGCCACTAATTTCAACAACCTGAACAGCTTGGTCAATTGTAGCTTGTTGCTTAAGCTTAGCCAAAAAGGGCGCTAAAAGGTTATGCCGACTAAATAAGGCGTATGTTTCAGTTTCAGTTTCAGTTTCAGTTTCAGTTTCAGTTTCAAGTTTGGTATTGTTTTTCATTAAACCAATATATTTTTCAAACTCTTTTTGCTGATATGTATGCCATTGCTCAGCCTTAAGCTGTTGCTCTTGCTGCTCTTGGCTTAGGGCCATATTAGCAAGTGCTGATTTTTCAGTTTCTTTTTCTTCAAAGCGACTAAATACTATGATTTTATCATTTGCTTTTAGTGCTAAGTTGTTTTCAGGGTTTTTAACAATGGCTTGTGCTACATCAAACTGGTGCACTTCTATGTCACCATTTATATTAATTTCGCGAATCACTAAGCCGTAGCTTAAATCTGCTTGTGGCAGTAAATCGCCACGTACTGATTTTAAAACATCAGAAATACGCTTACCTTGATTCCATTGATAATTACCTGGGCGCGCTACAGCACCTATTAGGCTAATAGAGTTTTGGTATTGAGAGCTTACAGAATTAAAGCGTACGCGGTCGCCATCTTGCGGAATGTAGTTAATTTGTGGCTTACTAAAGTCAACTGATAGCACTTCTTTGCGATCATAATTGAAACGCTCTACCACAGCATTTTTAACATAAGCGCCTGGCCTTAGCCCACCGGCCATTGTGAGTAACTGCTTAGCTGTTTCGCCTTTTTTGAGTTCAAATATTGCTGGGCGTTTAACTAAGCCATCTACAGTAACTTGTGCCCCTACTGGCGGCACAAAAACAACATCACCAGGCTTTAAAACTATGTCGTTACTGCTATCGCCATTGATTAGTAAATCGTAAAGGTCGAAATTAGCTACCGTTTTACCAGCGCGCTTTACTTGTATGTGGCGCAGTGATGCAATTTCAGACACACCACCACTTACAAACAAAGCATGTGATACGGTTGTTAAAGACGATACGCTGTAACTGCCTGGTTTGTAGGCCTCACCTAATACTAGTATGCGCATACTACGCAGTTGGCCCAGTGATACAAAGGCTTTTACACCGATCACTTCTTGCTCAACTTTTACTTTTATTAGTTCTTTTATTTCGGAAAAAGTTAAACCGGCTACTTCTACAGGGGTTAAATCAGGAATGCTAATTCGTCCTTCACGGTCAACAGTTACATCAAAACTATCGCTTTCTTTTCCGTAAAAATTAATTTTTAGTTGGTCCCCTGGCCCTACTATATATGTGTCGGGTACGGCTGCATTTTCACTTGGCATAAATGTGGTGGGTTCACCAGCAAAAAGTTCGTAGCCGTAAGGCTTTAATTCTTCTGTTTTTGGTTTAAAGCGCTCTTCGTCAGTTAAATTTTCTTGTTCCTCTTTTTCTGGGCGTTCGCCGATAGTTGACTGCTGCTCATTTGAATTTTTGTCATTTGACTGATTAGCGCCGGTGATCGAAGAAATATCTACGCCGTACTGTTTTGCTAGGGCTTCTTGCTGGGCTTTAGGCAACTTTTTAAATTGCTCAATTTGCGAGGCTGATGGCGTAAAAGCCATGGTACTAAAACTACAAAGTAGAATAAAAGCACTAAAAAATTGTGTAAAAACTTTCACGAGTAGGTATATCCCTAGGTCTACAACCAAAATAGGAGGCTATAATACATTAAATCGAAACAAATAAAAAAGGGACTTTCGTCCCTTATGTCACTTAAATGTCATTAAATACGGTTTTTAGGTTAAAAACTGTAAACTAACGTTAATGACGTTTCTGTATCTGTACTTTCTTCGTCATCAGCGACATCTGAGTTATTGGTTACGTTAAAACCGACTTTCATTTGCAGCGAACCATTGATTTTTGTTAGCAGTGCAGTTTCTGAGCGCGTTTTGGTGTTTGAGTCACCGTACTCAACCGATACAAGCTGAGTAAAACGTGCGTTGTCTGAAATTTGCCAGTTGTAATCAAGCTTACCTAAAGCAATTACTTCACTGTCGCTTTCGCCTGCAAGTAAGTTACCATCTTCATCAACCTGCGTGCTGTCGTCTGAGTATTCAAAAAACTTGTAACCCGGACCAAACTCTGCATTTAACCACATATCTGGCTGGTCAATTAAACGTAAGCCGTAACCAGCAGAAATTACAGATTCAGTTCTATACGCGCCAAAGTAGTCTGAAACGTGTGAACCATAAATGAATAAATGAGAATTTTTTTCATTTAATTTGTAATTACCTTGCGCAGATGCTGAGTACTTTTCGTTAGTACGCTGCTTATCCTTGTCGCCGTTGTTATCTTCAACTTCATCTTCTTTGTAGATGCCGTCGATTTTGTACTCGTTATCCCAGTTCTCTAGGTGATGTAATACCTTTAAACCGCCTTTTAGCGTGGTTGTTTCAGTGTTACCACTAGTAACAATAGCACCTAGTTCGCTTGTTACTTCCCACGTTTTTTTCTCTGCGTCTGCTGCGAATGCGTTAGTTGCAGCAGAGGCTGCAACTAAAAGTGTTAAAAGCTTTAATTTCATTAAAAATAACCTATTTAGTACTTAGAATTAGTCTTGCTTGTGCAAGTGAACATCCATTTGTGGAAATGGGATTGTAATATCTGCATCATCCAGTGCAATTTTAATGTTCTCTAGCAATGCCCAATACGTTGGCCAGTAGTCACCAGAGTTAACCCAAGGACGCACAATAAAGTTTACGCTTGAGTCTGCAAGTTCAGAAACTGCAACAGTATAAGCTGGATCTTTAAGTAAACGAGTCTCTGCGTCAAGTACTGACTGCAATACTTCTTTTGTTTTACGTAAGTCAGCATCGTAGCCTACACCAATAACTAAATCGATACGGCGAGTAGACTCACGCGAGAAATTAGTAATAGCACCCGACATAATTTGTGAGTTTGGTACGATAATTACTTTGTTATCTGGAGTGCGAAGTTCTGTAGAGAATATTTCGATTTTTTTAACTGTGCCCATTTTACCGCCGGCTTCAACAAACTCACCTGATTTAAATGGACGAAGTAGTATAATGAGCACACCTGATGCAAAGTTAGACAACGAACCTTGCAGCGCTAAACCGACCGCTAAGCCAGCCGCACCTAAAATAGCAATGAATGATGTGGTTTCAATGCCTATTTGTGAAAGCGCCATTAATATAGTGGCAGCAAATACAATAGCGTAAACTATACTTGATACAAATGAGCCTACCGCTTTATCCACTTTCTTTTTATCGAACGCTTTTTCTGTTAAGCCAGCACAAAACTTTGCAATGCGACTACCAAGTAAAAAGATTACAAGCGCAATAACAGCTTGAATACCGTAGTGTAAAATTAGGCCTGAGTTTTCATTAAGCCAAGTAAGTATTGAATCCATAGTAACTCCAAATAGTTTTTATTAAGCAATTTCCCGCAAATGATTATACATTAATTTACATTTTATTCTCATTAAATAATAAATTATCACTACAAAATATTTTTAATAACGGCGTTATTAAACTACACACTCTTTATGAACCTTTACTGATAGTAAGCAATTTTATGAAATATTTATTTTTTTTGATTTTTTTCAATTTTAGGCTTCACAACATTTATAATATTATGTATTATGCGCGCCACACCAAACGAGGTGTGTTGTGGCGGTTGTAGCTCAGTTGGTAGAGCCCCGGATTGTGATTCCGGTTGTCGCGGGTTCAAGCCCCGTCAATCGCCCCATTTTCTCTCTTCTTATTTTTTCTTATAAACTTCCTAGCAATATTTAAAATAAATTATTAATTTATTACTCCCAATGCAAAAAAATTTCACACTCATTTTTATATTATTTTTTTGTTTCTAAAAGAACCATTTTAAGTGCGTTTAAATTTTTATTAAAAATGTATCGAAGTAATACTATAAAGATAGGCGAGTTTGAATCAGGGGGTATAAGTGAAAATGCTTATCGAGGACTTAGAGTTTAGCCTACAAGCTATAAAAAATGCCACCTTGCGGTGGCATTTACACACGGGTTATTTCTACAAGTAGAAATTCTTTTTATTTTTGATTACTTTTAAACAAAAATTATGCCGTAAATGTAGCACTAAGGCCTATATCTAGCAATAAAAAGGTAACCTGTAGTTATAAACCTATACCCATGCAATGATATTTATACCAATCCGCAATAATACTTAATCATTTTGTGGGGCTAAACGTGTCGCTATCTGCATTAAAAATTTTCATTTACGACTGCATGGATGCAGAAGGTAGAGCAATGCAGGAGCAATTGCCGAGTACAACTAAATAGCGAATTTTTTGCCTTGCTATCAACACGTTTTTCTCCCCTTATAATAGCAATTCACTTAATTAAGCGAATTGCTATTAGTGACCTAGACCGTGCTGAATAAACCAATTTTCCATGGTTTGAGGTGTCATCGTTTTTTAAACTTTGATACACACATATTTTTCCTCAAGGTATTCATTAAGCCCTTGATGCCCGCCCTCTCGGCCAAGTCCTGATTGCTTTACGCCACCAAACGGAGCCACAGGGTTAGATATAACCCCTTCATTAACACCAACCATACCAAATTCAAGTCCTTCGCTAATACGATAGATTTGCTTGATATTTTGACTGTAGAAATAAGCCGCTAAGCCATATGGAACATCGTTAGCAAGGGCGAGTACTTCGCTTTCTTCATCAAAAGGAATAACCGTTAAAACCGGGCCAAATACTTCTTCGTGGTATATATCCATTTCGGTCGTTACGTTGCTAACAATGAGCGGGTTTTGAAAGCTGCCGCCTAAGTCGCTGTTATCCCCTATTAGCTCTGCGCCTTTATCAAGTGCATCTTGCACAAGCTGCTGCACT
Organism: Pseudoalteromonas sp. C12FD-1; assembly: GCF_037414265.1. Lineage (NCBI taxonomy): Bacteria > Pseudomonadati > Pseudomonadota > Gammaproteobacteria > Alteromonadales > Pseudoalteromonadaceae > Pseudoalteromonas > Pseudoalteromonas sp. C12FD-1. The sequence continues at coordinate 150,863 of NZ_JBBEVD010000034.1, read as the reverse complement.
TTCTCTTTGGCTTTAGGGTAAATTAGCGGGCCAATGTCTACGTCCTCTTCAAACCCATTTGCCACTTTTAATGCGGCTACTTTAGGGGTAATTTTACCAAGCACTTCATCTAAAATACTGCGCTGGATAAAAATGCGGTTTGCAGCTACACATGCTTGGCCACTGTTTCTAAACTTAGCCGCCATAAGGCCTTCAATTGCTTCGTCTATATCGGCATTATCAAAAATAATAAACGGTGCATTACCACCAAGCTCCATAGATGTACGTTTAATTGTATCAGCACATTGCGAAAGCAGCTGTTTACCCACCCCAGTAGAGCCGGTAAAGGTAAACTTACGCACCACCTCTGAGTCTGTTAGCATTTTGCCTACTGTTTTTGCATCTTGCGAAACCAGCACGTTAAAAGCCCCTTTAACAAAGCCTGCTTGATCAGCAAGGTATGCCAATGCCAAAGCACATAAAGGTGTATATTCAGAAGGTTTTAGCACAAAGCTACAGCCAGCTGCGTACGCTGGTGCCACTTTACGCGTCACCATCGCAACCGGAAAGTTCCAAGGAGTTATGCCAGCCACAACGCCTACAGGTTGTTTAAAGCTCGTTAATCTATGAGTGTCGTCGGTTGGGGGGATCACATCGCCGTAGCTGCGTTTAGCTTCTTCTGCAAACCATTTTATAAACCCAGCGCCATAGTCTATTTCACCTAATGATTCTTTAAGTGGTTTACCTTCCTCTTTGGTCATTAGCTCTGCAAGGGTTTGCTTGTGTTTTATTACTAAATCATACCAGCGCATTAGTGTGTCGCTTCGCTCAGTAGCGTTGGTTGATTTTAATTTAACAAACGCACCTTGTGCTGCCTTTATTGCGCTATTAACGCCTTGCTCGTCTATATCACTTACTTCTACAATACTTTTTTCGGTAGCAGGATCGTCAACGCTAAAACGTTTATTGGTTTTGTAAAATGCACCATTAATAAACGAATCACTGAAAATAAGATTACTCAAAATGGACCTCCGAAATAGTTAGATGAGTTAGGTAAAACACGTAGCAGCGGGTTCACCCCGCGACCGTGATATCAAGCTAAAAAACGTAAACATTCAATTTTAAAAACGCGACGTAAAGTCGCTGCTACGTGCTCACGCGGTTTCTCAAACAAAAAAGCCGCTGTAAAAAACAGCGGCTTTTAAAAAATTCTCGTTAATTAAAAACTAATGCTCTTCATTAACGATATTGAGATTGTACTTTGGTATTTCAACCACTAAGTCTTCATCTCTAATAACTGCTTGGCATCCTAAGCGTGACTCTGACTCTAAGCCCCATGCTTTATCTAGCATGTCGTCTTCTAGCTCATCGCTTTCATCTAGTGAGTCAAAGCCTTCGCGGATCACTAAATGGCATGTAGTACATGCACACGATTTTTCACATGCATGTGGAATGCTAATGCCATTTTTAAGGGCCACATCAAGGACGGTTTCGCCCGCTGGCGCTTCAAGTGCTGCACCGTCAGGACATAATTCCGGATGGGGAAGAAAAATAATTTGTGGCATTCTAACCTCTTTAAACGTTGTCTACTGACTGCCCTGTTAGGGCTTTTTTAATTGATGCATCCATTCTGCGTGAGGCAAAATCGCTGCTAGCGTTATCTACTTTTTCAATTGCGGCTTTAATATCACTTGGCTGAGTGGCTGTTTCGCGCACTTTAGCAAGTTCGCTTATTTCAGCTTTTAAATTAGCAAGTTGAATATCATCGAGCAAATCACCATCGCTGGCAAGTGATGCTTCAAGTGCTTCTATAACACGCAGCGCTTCTACTTGTTGCTCTTTAAGCATACGCGCTTGCATGTCGTCTTTCGCGTTGCTCATTGACTCTTTTAGCATGTTAGCGACTTGGTCATCAGATAAGCCAAACGAAGGTTTAACTTGGATCTCAGCTTGCACGCCTGTTGATTTTTCCATTGCTGATACACTTAGCAAGCCATCGGCATCCACTTTAAAAGTAACACGAATATGTGCAGCACCTGCTGCCATTGCCGGTATGCCTTTTAAACTAAATTTAGCCAATGAGCGGCAGTCGTCAACCAGTTCACGCTCACCTTGTAACACGTGTAAAGACATGGCCGTTTGACCATCTTTAAACGTAGTAAACTCTTGAGCACGAGCAACAGGAATAGTGGTATTACGCGGAATTATTTTTTCAACTAATCCACCCATGGTTTCAAGTCCAAGCGACAGTGGCAATACATCAAGTAATAACATGTCTGAATCTGGCTTGTTACCCACTAATACATCGGCTTGTAATGCAGCACCTAATGCAACAACACGATCGGGGTCAATCGAGGTAAGTGGCTCTTTTTCAAAAAAGCTTTCAACTTGGCTGCGAACCAGTGGCATGCGTGTAGAACCACCCACCATTACAACTTGCAGCACTTCTTCGTTTTCGATGCCTGCATCTTTTACAGCACGACGACATGAGCGAAGCGTTTTTTTAACCAGTGGCATAGCCAGCTCGTCAAAGATTTCGCGCGTTACTTCTACGGTGTGTTTTTGCTCGTCAAATTCAAGCACTACATTGACTGTTGCATACTGACTTAGCGCTTCTTTACAGGCTTTTGCTTTATTGATAAATAAGCGCAGCACTGAAGGAGACAAGCTCGTTACTTGAGTCTGTTTTTTAAAGTAATCAACGAGTAATGAATCAAAGTCATCGCCGCCTAGGCTTGAATCGCCACCCGTTGCCATAACCTCAAATACACCTTGATGTAAGCGCAGTATTGAAATATCAAAGGTGCCGCCGCCTAAATCATAAACAGCAATAATGCCTTCTTGGCCTGAATCTAACCCATAAGCGACTGCTGCAGCGGTTGGCTCATTTAATAAGCGCAATACGTTAATACCTGCAAGCTCTGCTGCATCTTTAGTGCTTTGGCGCTGTGCGTCATCAAAGTAAGCCGGTACGGTAATGACAGCACCTAAAATTTCTTGATTACCAAAGCTTTGCTCAGCACGTGCTTTGAGCGCTGCTAAAATATGGCTAGACGCTTTAACCGGGCTGATTTTACCCGCTTGGGTTTGAATAGCTAGCGAGCCGTTGTCTTCACAAAATTGGTAAGGCAACTGGCCATAGCTTTGTTCGATTTCTGCTTGGGTTTTACCTAAAAAACGCTTAACCGAAATTAGGGTATTTGCAGGGTCTTGTGTAGCCGCTTGCGCAGCTTCGCTGCCTACTGTTATACCGCCGGCCTGATAACGCACCACCGATGGTAACATGGCTGCACCAAGCTCATCTGTTAGTGTACGGGCTTCGCCACTTTGTACCGTTGCAACCAATGAATTTGTGGTGCCTAGGTCAATCCCTATAGCTAATTTGTGTTCATGTGGTGCCGCGCTCTGCCCCGGCTCAGCAATTTGCAATAATGCCATAATGCTCTTTTAACTCGTGTTGCTCGCTTTACAGCAAGTAGTTAATCGTCAAATAAACTGTCTTCAATGCGCTCAAGTTCGTCTTTTAGTTTATATACAAACTTTAATTTGCGAATGTTATCAGCAGCTTGTTGATATTGCGCCTCATCGTTACTTGCTAGTTGCTCGGCAAGTTCATTACTGTACTGGGCTTTTAATTGTTTTATCTGTGATTCGAAGTTAGCAATAGCCGTCTCTGGATCACTTGCTGATGCGAGTTCTTCAAGTTCCTCGCGAAGCTCCATTTGCTGCATTAAAAACATTGGATCTTGCAGTGTTTGTTGCTCTGCGCGTATATCAACACCTAACTCACTTAGCATATATTCAGCCCGTTTAACTGGGTGCTTAAGTGTTTGTAAGGCATCGTTAATTTCAGCAGTGCTTTGTACAGCCATTAACTTATCGCGGCTACTCGCATTGGCGTGGCGATCTGGATGTACGGCACGTTGTAACTCAAGATAGTGCTTATTAATTGTGGCCATGTCGATATTGTAATCAACCGGTATCGCAAATAACTCAAAATAACGCATAACTTAACCAATATAATTCACAAATAATAAAGCCCTACAATTACTGGCAGGGCTTATAAATACTACAAAGGTAGTTGAGCTTAAACGGTAAAGCTTTCGCCACAACCACACTCGTCGGCTTGATTTGGGTTATTAAATTTAAACCCTTCATTTAAACCTTCTTTTGTGTAGTCAAGCTCTGTGCCGTCAATGTAAACCAAACTTTTAGCGTCAACAATTAAGGTAACGCCTTTAGCTTTAAAGGTTTCATCATCTTCGTTTAGCTCATCAACAAACTCAAGTACATAAGCAAGACCTGAACAGCCCGTCGTTTTAATGCCAACGCGCAGGCCTAAACCTTTACCGCGGTTTGCTAAAAATGATTGTACGCGGTTTGCTGCCGCATCTGTCAATGTCACTGCCATGAGTTTCTCTTACTTCGCTTGTTTGCTTTTGTAATCAGCAATTGCTGCTTGAATTGCGTCTTCGGCTAAAATTGAACAGTGAATTTTCACTGGTGGCAATTCAAGCTCGGCACTGATATCAGTGTTTTTAATCGTTGCTGCTTCGTCTAGCGTTTTGCCTTTAACCCACTCTGTTACAAGTGACGATGAAGCAATTGCACTACCACAACCGTATGTTTTAAATTTTGCATCTTCAATAACGCCTTCAGACGATACTTTAATTTGCAATTTCATTACGTCACCACATGCTGGTGCGCCAACCATACCCGTTGCCACTGACGGATCATTTTTGTCTAAAACACCCACGTTACGTGGATTTTCTACGTGGTCGATTACTTTATCACTATAAGCCATAATTCTATCCTCATTACCTGCTACGGTAGATGCTCACACGTATTAGTGGTGAGCCCATTCAACTGAATCTAAATCAATACCTTCTTGATGCATTTCCCATAAAGGAGACATCTCGCGTAGGCGACCGATAGAGTTTTTAATTAATTCAACGGTATAATCAATTTCTTCTTCGGTAGTAAAACGGCCAATGCTAAAACGAATCGAGCTATGTGCTAGTTCATCGTTACGGCCAAGTGCACGCAATACATATGAAGGCTCTAAGCTTGCTGATGTACATGCAGAGCCAGACGATACAGCTATGTCTTTTACTGCCATAAGCAGCGACTCACCCTCAACAAAGTTAAAGCTGATATTTACAATACCTGGTACTGATTGGTCTTGTGCGCCGTTAAAGTATACTTCGTCCATATCAGCCATAATGCCGTCAATTAGGCGTTTACGTAATGCGCTGATGTGTGCGTGATCTTTTTCAAAATCTTGCTTAGCAATTCTAAATGCTGCACCCATACCTACTAGTTGATGCGTTGCAAGTGTACCTGAACGCATACCACGTTCATGGCCACCACCGTGCATTTGCGCTTCTAGGCGAGCACGTGGTTTACGACGCACGTAAAGTGCACCAACGCCTTTAGGGCCGTATACTTTGTGGCCAGAGAACGACATAAAATCAACTTTAAGCTGTTGTACGTCAATTAATACTTTACCTGCACTTTGTGCTGCATCTACGTGGAACATAATTTTACGTTCACGACACATTTCACCAATTGTGTTGATATCTTGAATTACACCTAGCTCGTTATTAACGTGCATAATGCTTACAAGCACAGTGTCTTCACGCATAGTTTCTTCAAGCTTTTTAAGATCTAGTAGGCCGTTTTCTTCAACGTCCATATAGGTTACTTCAAAACCTTGGCGCTCTAATTCACGACATGTATCGATTACTGCTTTATGCTCAGTTTTAGCGGTAATAACGTGCTTACCTTTCTTTTTGTAAAACTGTGCTGCACCTTTAATTGCAAGGTTATTTGATTCTGTTGCACCCGATGTGAAAACAATTTCACGCGGGTCAGCATTGATTAAATCGGCAATGTCTGTACGCGCTTGGTCAACTACTTCTTCAGCTTGCCAACCAAAACGGTGCGAACGTGACGCAGGATTACCAAAATTACCGTCCATTGTCAGGCATTGCATCATTTCTTTTGCAACACGCTCATCAACAGGCGTGGTCGCTGCGTAATCTAAATAAATCGGTAACTTCATTTCTCTCTCCGCTGTAGGTCAACTTTATAGTTGACAGCTTACTTGAATGTTTTCCAACTGCTTAATTGCATTATTGATGCTGTTATCTTGGCGAGATGCGATTTCTTTCACATCTGATTTTTCCACCAATTCAGCTAAGGTAATATTATTTAAAAACTCTTCGATGCGTGCGCTTAAATCAGACCATAAATTGTGAGTTAAACAACGCATACCACTTTGACACCCGGTATCGGCTCCTTGGCAACGTGTTGCATCTACCGATTCGTCTACGGCGCTAATTACATCGCCAACAGAGATAACTGCGGCTTCTCGACCTAGTAAATAACCACCACCAGGACCACGAACCGAGCTTACTAAGCCATTTTTACGTAAACGGGCAAACAATTGCTCAAGGTAAGACAAAGAAATTTCTTGTCTTTGTGAAATATCAGCAAGGGCTACAGGACCTACACTCGCATGTAGTGCAACATCCAGCATAGCTGTTACGGCATATCTGCCTTTTGATGTTAACTTCATAACGCCCCCCGCACAAAAGAGTGCAAATTTTAATTACCAGAGTAAAATAGTCAAGTATTATCACTTGATAAAAATTTGATTAAAGAACGCTGTTCTATTAACAAATTTTTAATACTTGACCTTTTTGGTCAAGTATTAGGTGTATTGTAATTACCTGAGTGTTTTAGTCAAGTATTAGCTCGTTATTTACCCGCAGGTTTTTATAACCAATCGCTATACCTTACTTAGGAATAGATTTATTAATTGAGGTAAGAATACCGCGCAGTATGTTTAGCTCTGCCTCTTCTGGGCGCGCTCGGTTAAACAAACGACGTAACTTAGTCATCACTAAACCTGGATGCTGCTTAATAATAAAACCAGTGTTATCAAGCGTCTGCTCTAAATGCTCGTAAAATAACTCTGTTTGTTTTGAGCTTGGGTAAGCAGTTTCATCGTCTGCTTGCTCTGCCTTTGGTTGTTGATTTAAAAACGCCATACGCGTTTCGTAGCTTAACGTTTGCACGGCCATCGCTAAATTAAGCGAGCTATATTCAGGATTTGCAGGAATGCAAACATGGTAGTTACACAGTTGTAGCTCTTCGTTAGTCAATCCGCTATTTTCACGACCAAATACGAGTGCTACTGGGCCATTTACAGCCTCAGCAACAAGCTTTTCACCACATTCACGTGGCTCAACCATAGGCCAAGAAAGGGTGCGCGAGCGCGCACTAGTACCAATTGTTAATGCACAATCGGCAATGGCATCTGCCACAGTGTCAACAATAACCGCATTCCCTAACACGTCAGTTGCACCAGCTGCTAAGGCACTTGCATGGCTGTCTACTTCACAAGCTGGGTCCACTAAATACAGTTTTGATAAACCCATGGTTTTCATGGCGCGAGCCGCCGAACCAATGTTGCCAGAGTGTGAGGTATTTACTAAAACGATGCGAATATCATCTAAGATCATTGCTATGCTACTTAACTATGCCAAAAAATTGCGCGAATTCTAACATAAAAGCGCGCTAAGATCCTAGATCCTTAAAGCCGATCAGCTAACGTAATAGCAGCCTTTAAACCATGGCCGCTTTTACATAAACGTCAAAACGGTTCTTTTTGGTTTTAATTTGCATGCTTGGCGTTTGATTGTTTAAAAATGGTGCGTAATCGGGGCGCTTAACGACAACGCGCTTACTGGCAAGTGGATAGGCAAACTCAAGCAAGTCATCGGCGTCGTTGTCTGCGCCAACAAGCTCTTGAAATACTCGCATTTCTTTTTTTACTAACGCTGACTTTTCACGGTGTGGGAACATAGGATCTAAATACACGACATCGGGCATGCTCTCGCACTGCTCTAACAATGTGTGGCTTGAGCCAAATATAAGGCTCATATTTTGCTGCATCCAAGAGCCAATCTCTGCATCCTCATACGCGCGTTTTAAGCCATCAAACAATAAAGCAGCTACCACAGGATGGCGCTCGTGCAATATGACCTTACAGCCAAGTGACGCTAATACAAAGCCGTCTCGGCCAAGGCCTGCCGTTGCGTCTAATACTATTGGTGTTGCACCTTTGTTTAACCCTACCGCTTTTGCGATTGACTGGCCTTTGCCGCCACCAAATTTACGCCTATGAGCAACAGCACCTGTAACAAAGTCAACGTTTATTGCGCCAAGTTTAGGTTCATCGCTTTTTAAAAGGCTCAGCCCTTTATCGTCGTAATGCAGAGTAAAACCGCTGCAACTTTGCGCCCATTGGGCTAAGTTAAAACGCGTTTCTAGCTCATTTAAATATGGGCGACACTCTTTAAAAGCACACTGAATAACCACTACACACTCCGACGAAAAATTTCAGCTGCAGTATAACAAGCGTTAAAGCACTAAAATAGCTCTATATCGCTTTGGTGTGCAAGACTATGTGAGCTGGCCTCTTCTACTTTTGAGCGTAAACTGCACAATAATTCGTTGCGGCTTTCGGTAACTTGTTTAAGTTGATACTTTATAAACGCTAAATCACTATTTGCGGTCACTAATAGCTGCATAGTTTCGTCTAGTTGAGACATGTATAAGGTTAAATCAGCAGGGTTTGCCTGTGCTTGTGTTTGTTTAATTGCGCAGTTTAGTTCATGCAACTGCTCTATAAACTGCCGTGTGTAGTCGTTTTGTACAACATTTTGGCTGGTAAGCTGCTTTACTATATCTTGCAAAGCAGTACTAATTTGGGTGGCTTGCTCAAAGCTATTTTCGTTTCTTTCCATAGCAACGACCTTTTCGTTTGTCACCTCAAGAATATGCGGGAATAAATCTTTATAACGGCCGTATAAAGCGCGATTATCTGCAGGCATATTTTTAATTAATAAAGATATTTTGGGGTAGTTAATAATGGTGCTGCTACTAATATCAACAAATCGATTGGCATTACGGTGTTGTTCTAAAAGCTCTTGCTCGAGCGGGCATACACCGCTTTCTAAACTATAAAAAAAGCTTCCCCCTTGATACCAAAATACGATAACAACATCTAAATTAAACGGGCTAAAAAAAGCAAGTAAGTGCTCGCTTAATGACTGAAAGTTATGAGAGTGATAGCTTTGCCCCACAAACCTAACAATACGCCCCATATCACCAGACTCCGCCATGGCCATTGCGGCGGTATTTTGCGCTTTAGCTACGTCAAACTTTAGCTTTTCACATTGTTGGCGATACTCGTAAAGCACTTTAATGCGTGCCATTAGCTCTTCGGTGTTGAAGGGTTTTATAATGTAGTCAGATGCCCCTACGCTGTAGCCTTTTACTCTATCGCTAAGTTCCACCTTAGAAGACAAAAACATAACGGGTATATCGTGTGTCGACTCATCTTCTTTTAACGCTTGGCATACTTGGTAGCCAGATTTACCAGGCATTTCTATATCAAGTAAAATAATATCTGGGTTGTACTTTTTGGTCAGCCTAAGTCCTTCTTCACCATCTTTAGCGTGAATAATTTTACAAAAGCCCGCTAAAGCCTCTTCAATAATTCGATGCACATACTTATCGTCATCGATTGCCAGTACCAACTTTGCCATGCCTTAGTCCATTTTGCTGCGTATACACAAAGCATAGTACGGGAGGTTAAAATTACTAAAAACAATTGGCCAATATATTAAAAAACATAAAAAAAGCGCCATATAGGCGCTTTATAAGGTTAAGTAGTTGTTTATGCAGCTATACCACTGTGACGCAGTAAAGCATCTACGTTTGGCTCGCGCCCGCGAAACTTTTTAAATAACGCCATAGGTTCTTCACTGCCGCCTTTTTCTAAAATATTTTCTAAGAAGGCTTTACCTGTTTCGGCGTTAAAAATACCCTCTTCTTCAAATTTAGAAAACGCATCTGCAGAGAGTACCTCTGCCCACTTGTACGAGTAGTAACCTGCGCTGTAACCGCCTGCAAAAATATGACTAAAGCCATGTTGAAAACGGTTAAACTCAGGCGGATTAACCACCGATGTGCGGCTACGCACGTCGTTTAAAATCGCTTGAATTTGACACGCTTGATTTGCCTGGTAGTCGTGGTGGATTCTAAAATCGAACAACGAAAACTCAATCTGACGCAGCATTTGCATGCCAGAATTATAGTTTTTAGCAGCTAGTAGCTTATCAAGTAGCTCTTTTGGTAATGGCTCACCACTTTCAAAGTGGCCTGAAATAAAGCTCAGCGCTTCTTCGTCGTAACACCAGTTTTCTAAAAATTGGCTTGGTAGCTCTACGGCATCCCATGCAACGCCGTTAATACCAGCAACAGGTGCAGCATCTACTTGGGTAAGCATGTGATGTATACCATGGCCAAATTCGTGGAAAAGCGTAGTTACTTCGTCATGTGTAAATAGCGCCGGTTTGTCGCCTACCGCTTTGTTAAAGTTACACACTAAGTACGCCACGGGTGTTTGTAATTCGCCGCTGGCACGCACTTTACGTCCCATACAGTCATCCATCCAGGCTCCGCCACGTTTGCGCTCGCGTGCATATAAATCAAGATAAAAACGACCGCGCAACGTGTTGCTGCTATCAAAAATTTCAAAAAAGCGAACGTCGCTGTGGTAGCTATCAAAGTCGCTTACTTCTTTTACTTTAATACCAAAAAGGCGGTTAACGGTTTCAAATAAACCACTAAGCACTTTATCTGCAGGGAAGTAAGGGCGCAGTACTTCATCTGAAATTGCGTATTTTTCTTGCTTGAGTTTTTCGCTGTAGTAACCAAAATCCCATGCTTGAAGCTCAGATATACCATGTTTTTGCTCTGCATAGGCTTTTAGCTCTGCCACTTCTTGCTCTGCTTGTGGCTTAGACTTAGCGGCTAAGTCTTCTAAAAAGGAGAAAACTTGCGCTGGCGATTCGGCCATTTTAGTTGCTAATGATTTTTCAGCGTAGTTATTAAATCCTAACAACTGCGATAGCTCATGGCGAAGCGCAAGCTCTTCTTCCATTATGGCTGAGTTATCAAATTCCCCCGCATTAGGGCCTTGATCTGAAGCGCGGGTACAAAATGCCGTGTAGGTTTCTTTGCGCAGTTCGCGGTCATCTGCATAGGTCATTACCGGTAAGTAAGACGGAAAATCAAGCGTGAATACCCAGCCATCTAAATCTTTGCTTTTAGCTGTTTCGCTGGCAAGCGCTAACGTCGACTCTGGCAAGCCTGCTAATTGACTTTCATCGGTAATGTGCTTATGCCATGCAAGCGTTGCATCCATTACGTTGTTGCCAAATTTAGAGGCAAGTTCAGATAAACGCGTACTAATTTCGCCGTAGCGCTTTTGATCGTCTGCTGATAATGCAATGCCTGAAAGTTTAAAATCACGTAGGGCGTTGGTTATGGTTTTTTGCTGCGCAGTGCTCAATGTTTTAAATTCGTCGCTGTTATAGAGCGTGTTATACGCCTCGTACAAGCCTTGATGCTGCCCTACAAATGTTGAGTACTCAGATATTAGCGGTAAACATTGCTCGTAGGCTTCACGCAGCGCGTCGTTATTCATGACTGAATTGAGGTGCGACACCGGTGAAAACATACGCGAGAGTTTGTCGTCGGCTTCTTCAAGGGGTAATACTAAATCGTTCCATGTAAACGAGCCTTTCGCTAGCACGTCATCTATGGCTTTACGACATTGCTCTATACCGTGCTTTAGTGCCGGTACTACGTACTCAGGCTTTATTTTTGAAAACGGGGGTAAGCCTTCTAGGCCAATTAGTGGGTTGCTCATAAATACTCTCTTTGCGTTAATGCATTACGTTTTAGATTGGGTCTATAAGGTAAAAAAACAACTCAACTGCTTTTAAGTTGTGAAATTTTAATATGGTTGCTCCAAAGCAAAACACAAATAACCCATTAATGAATCAGCCACTTTATAACGCTCGAGCACGGTATCAACTAAATTATTGCTACATACTTGTTTTTGAGTGAGCGGGCTAATGGCTATAAAGTCTTTTCGCTTGAGCTCATCTATCAAGGGGTGCTCTTTATCAAAACCTCTTGGTGGGCGTTTTAGCGACTCTCCTGACATTTCAAAGATAGATTTAAATTGATCTTTATAAATTGCTTTTTTATAGCTGTTTGGGTTTTCATCTATGCAGGTTCTGATTGCGTTAAGCGCCTTTGATTCTGGTCGCCAAATACCAGCCCCTATAAAACATTCGTCATTTGCTAAATGAAAGTAAAAACCAGGAGCGTGCACATCTTTTCCCATAAAATGACGAAATTGAATCCCTACATTAATTTTATATGGGGTTTTATCTTTACTAAAACGCACATCTTTATGGATTCTCATTAAGCTGCCGCCCACTTTTTTATCTGATGCGACAAAATGGCTAGAAACCTCAGCAAGCGGTGTTTGCATTTGCCTAATAAAATCTAATGCGGGCTCTCTTACGTATTCTTCATATTGTGATTTATGGTCATTAAACCAGTCTCTATTATTATTTTGATCAAGCTGAGTTAGAAATTCGAATGTTTTTTTACTAAACATAGGTCACCTAAACACTCTTTATTTTTAAAACTTAATGTTATGCTAATGCGCATAAAACTCAACGCCTAAGGACATAAAATGACACAACACTTTGATTATATTGCAATCGGTGGCGGTAGTGGCGGTATTGCCTCTGCTAACCGTGCGGCAATGCGTGGCGCTAAAGTAGCACTTATCGAAGCAAAACACATGGGTGGTACCTGTGTAAATGTAGGTTGTGTGCCTAAAAAAGTAATGTGGCATGGCGCACAAGTTGCTGAAGCAATTAATTTATATGCACCTGATTACGGCTTTAACGTAGAAGTAAAAGACTTTAACTGGAGCAAACTCGTTGAAAGCCGCGAAGCCTACATTGGCCGTATTCATAAAGGATACGATAACGGTTTAGCTAACAATGGCGTAACCGTAATTAATGGTTTTGCTAAATTTGTTGATAGCAAAACCGTAGAAGTAAACGGTGAGCATTACACGGCTGATCATATTTTGATTGCAGTAGGTGGACGTCCACATACACCTAATATCCCAGGTGCAGAATACGGCATTGACTCAAATGGCTTTTTTGAATTAACAGAGCAGCCAAAGCGAGTGGCAGTAATTGGCGCAGGCTACATTGCTGTAGAGCTTGCTGGTGTACTGCATGGCTTAGGCACTGAAACTCACTTATTTGTGCGCAAACATGCCCCGCTTCGTAATTTTGATACGCTACTGGTTGAAACCCTAGTAGAGATCATGAAAAAAGAAGGCCCAACACTACATACTGAATGCTCACCTAAAGAAGTGGTTAAAGAAAGTGATGGCAGCTTAACCATACATTTTGAAAATGGTTACAGCCAAAATGTTGACCAAGTAATTTGGGCTATTGGCCGCGAGCCAAGCACCGATGTAATTAACATTGCAGCAGCAGGGGTTGAACTAAATAGCTCTGGTTATGTAAAAGTAGATGAATATCAAAACACCAATGTACCTGGTATTTATGCTGTAGGCGATATTATTGAGCACGGTATTGAGCTTACGCCTGTTGCTGTTAAAGCTGGCCGTACCCTATCAGAGCGCTTATTTAATAAAGATCTCCCTGATGATTTAAAAATGGACTACAGCCTTGTACCTACTGTGGTATTTAGCCACCCACCTATTGGTACTATTGGCGAAACCGAGCAAGAAGCTATTGCTCGCCACGGCGAAGAAAATGTAAAAGTGTACAAGTCGGGCTTTGCCGCTATGTACACAGCCGTTACGCAGCATCGCCAACCTTGTGCAATGAAGCTGGTATGCGTAGGCCCTGAAGAAAAAGTAGTTGGCTTACATGGTATTGGTTTTGCTGTTGATGAGATGATTCAAGGCTTTGCGGTCGCGATGAAAATGGGCGCAACAAAAGCTGATTTTGATGCGGTTGTTGCACTGCATCCAACAGGCTCTGAAGAGTTTGTTACCATGCGTTAAGCGTGCCCTGCTTATAACTTTAAAAGCCCTTACTCTGTATGAGTAAGGGCTTTTTTATGCTTTACGTATTTATACCTAAGCTGCACAACTAATTAACCAATACCGTTACAAGTAACACATCAAAAAAAACACAAATAAAACATCTAACCCATTAATTTAACAGTAAAATTTTAGACCGGCGAATTTTAAAAAAGTTTCTATAATGTTTTGGCTTTTAGCCATTTTTATAATTAAACTGCCGCACATTGTTCTCAAATTGGACTTTTATATGTTCTTACTGCGATCGTTTATTTACTTATTATGCTTAGCAGGCGTGGCTTTTTTAATTCAACTCGAAGGTTTTGATTTACAGCAAAACGCACTCTACAGTGAAGAGACACTTACCGAACACATGCAAGATATTTTAACGTTTTTAAGTTGTATACTGTTTTTCTACGCATCACGTATTTACTCTGAAACTAAAATAGCTGCACTTTTATTGGCTGCACTGTCGGCTGCTATGTTTGTACGAGAGTTTGATACATACCTAGATATGTATGTGTTTGATGGCGCATGGCAAACTATTGTGTACACTCTTTTAGCCTTGGTAATACTTTACCTAATCGTTCAAAAAGGGCATATATACAGTTCCTTAAAAGCCTATGCACAAACGCCAAGCTATGGTATTTGCCTGTCTGGTTTAGTCACTTTATTGGCGTTTTCGAGAATGATGGGCAAAGGTGAGTTTTGGCACTCAGTGATGGGAGAACACTACGTTCGGGTAGTTAAAAACATTATTGAGGAAGGCATAGAAACCCTAGGTTATACACTTATTTTTATCGCTGCTATTGAGCTTGTATTATTTTGCCAAAAACAGGCCAAACACGCGCAGGTCTCTTTTACAGAGCGAACAGCCTAGCTGTAAATAAATGATTTTATGCAGGTTAAATTTGCTAATTGGTTTGATTACTCAATATACTTAGTGTGCTTATCCCTTCTCGTAATTGGACGTTATGATTAAAGACATACTCATGCACCCTTTTTTAGTGTCGCTATTCGTGCTTGCCATTGCCTTCGTACTTAAGGTACTGGTTGATAAACTGGCAAGAAACCGCGCTGAAAAAAAAGAAAAAGATATTCGTTACATCACCCATAACATTAAGCACTTTATTAATTTTGTTATGGTGTTGTCGTTGCTATTTGTGTGGTCGACCGAAATACAAAATTTTGCGCTGTCTATTGCTGCGTTTGCGGTGGCTATAGTGCTTGCAACTCGCGAGTTTATACAGTGTGTTATCGGCTTTTTTTACCTTGTTACGACGCGCCCATTTAGAGTAGGTGACTGGATACAAGTAGGTGATTACTTTGGCGAAGTGGCCGAGACTGATTGGATAAAAACCACCTTGCATGAAATTGATATTCACACTTATCAATTTTCACGTAAAACTATATACATCCCCAACAACAAGCTTATTACTAGCTCTATAAAAAATTTAAATTTTGTAAAACGTTTTGCCACCCATCACTTTACAATTGTAAGAAGAGAAAGTTTTAACCCTTACCCTATTCACGCACCACTAACCGAAAAAGCGAAGCAATATTGTGAAGAGTTTGAAGAAGTAGCAAGCCGTTACAACTCAATGATAGAGCGTAAGTTAGATGCTAAAATTTCAGGCCCTGAGCCTGTAATACATTTTAGCACTACAGAGCTTGGAGAATTTAAAGCAAACTTTACGCTATTTTGCCCGACTCATAAGGCCCTTGAGATTGAGCATAAGTTAACTGAGAGCTTTATGGATTTGTGGTACGAAGAAGCGAAGAAAAACAAAGAAGATCAAAGCGAGGCGTAAGCCTCGCATTGGTTACTAGGCCGTGTAGTTTATTAAGCGGTACCACCTACTGTAAGTTGGTCTATTTTAAGGCTTGGCTGACCTACGCCTACCGGCACGCTTTGCCCATCTTTACCACAAACACCTACGCCTTTATCAAGCGCAAGGTCGTTACCTACCATAGAAATGTGCTGCATAACCTCTGGGCCGTTGCCAATTAACGTTGCGCCTTTAATTGGCTGGGTAATTTTACCGTTTTCAATTAAATACGCCTCTGATGCGCTAAATACAAACTTACCTGAAGTAATATCGACTTGGCCGCCGCCAAAGTTTGGTGCAAATATCCCTTTTTTAACTGAGCTGATAATATCGGCTTGGCTGTGCTCGCCACCTAACATATAGGTGTTAGTCATACGTGGCATAGGTAAATGCGCATACGACTCACGACGTGAATTACCGGTTGGGTTTACGCCCATTAAACGCGCATTGAGCTTATCTTGCATGTAGCCTTTTAATATACCGTTTTCGATAAGTACGTTATAAGCTGCAGGTGTGCCTTCATCGTCAACGTTCAGTGAGCCACGGCGATCAGCCATAGTGCCATCATCAACTACAGTACACAGCTCAGATGCTACTTTTTGCCCTACTTTACCACTAAATGCCGACGCTCCTTTACGGTTAAAGTCGCCCTCAAGGCCATGCCCTACCGCTTCGTGTAACAACACACCTGGCCAGCCATTACCAAGTACAACTTCCATTGTGCCAGCCGGCGCATCAATTGCCTCTAGGTTTACTTTAGCTTGGCGTACTGCTTCTTCGGCAAAGCCCATCCAGCGCGGCTTGCCTTCAACTAGCTCTTTGAAATAACCATAATCTAAACGTGCGCCGCCCCCTGCGCCACCGCGTTCACGGCGGCCATTTTTTTCAAGTAAAACGGAGCAGTTTAAACGAATAAGTGGGCGTATATCGGTAGCAAACGTGCCATCGCTGGCAGCAATTAATACTTCTTCGTATACCGCCGACATTGAACTAATCACTTGCTGCGCATCAGGTGCGAGTTCGCGAATGTAGTTTTCAAGCTCACGCAATAAACTCACTTTATCGCTGTCGCTCATGCTTGATATTGGCTGATGCGGGGCAAATTGCTCTTTTGCTTTCACATCGCTAAATACTTTAATGGTTTTATCTTCGCCTGCATCGGCAATGCTACGAGCGGCCGTTGCGGCTTTGTTTAACGCTTCAAGGTTAATGGCATCAGAGTAAGAAAAACCTGTTTTTTCACCACTCACTGCACGTACACCGACTCCGCGCTCAACATTGTAAGAGCCTTCTTTTACTAAGCCATCTTCAAGCACCCATGACTCATGATGGCTTGATTGAAAGTATAAATCGGCGTAATCCACTTTGTGCTGATGAATATACCCAAGCGTTTTTTCGAGTTCTTCTCGATTTAGCTGGCTGTCGTGTAATAAATGCTGTTCAACCGAATTCATAATAAATGCTCTCTAAATCGTTGATGAGATTGCACGGGCATATCTCTTCTAATTTTATTTAACTGGTTTAGCTCGGCGTAACCGCTTATAAACCCTACCCCACTTTCAAGCGTTGCTATTTGCTCGCCCCACGGTGAAATAATAATACTGTGGCCGTATGTTTGGCGGCCATTTTGATGCGTTCCATACTGAGCCGCTGCAATAACGTAACATTGCGTTTCTATTGCACGTGCTCTTAATAAGGGTTGCCAATGTGCTTGCCCGGTAGGGACTGTAAATGCACTGGGTACTAAAATTATTTCAGTCCCTTGGCGCGCAAGTGCGCTAAATAATCCACTAAAGCGCAAATCATAACATACTGTTAAGCCAATTTTACCAAACGGTGTAGCAACCACCACTACATCTTCGCCTGCTTGAGTAAAGTCTGATTCTCGATAGCTGGCGGTTTTATCCGCCACTTCAACATCAAATAAATGCATTTTATTATACGTGGCTACGCATTCACCTTGATTATTAAATAAGTGCGAGGCCGCAAAGTATTTATTATTTTTGTGTGGCTCGGGGATAGTGCCCGCATTTAACCAAATATTATGCTTTTTACACAAGGCACTTAATTGCTGCCTGTAGTGTGTAATACGTTTAGCAACCTTTAGCGTATCATGGCCACTTTTACTAAATACTAAAAACGCCTCGGGTAGACACACAAGCAGTGGCCTGGCTGCGGGTAATTTATTTAACGCATTGGCAAGGGTTGCCATGTTTTCGTCGGGGTTGGTCCCTGAGCACATTTGCAAAGCAATAATATTGGCATTTAGCGTACTCATTGTGTTGCAGTTACCGCGGCATCTTTAAGTGTGAGTGTACTAGCTGCTTGCGGCTGATTTTGCGCAGCTTGCGGTAAGGTCACTTCTTTACTTTTACGGTCAAGCTCTTGCACAACAGGGTCATTCATTTTTCCAGTTACTTTAAAGTTAATTTCAGAGATCACCCTTGCTGAGTGAATAACTTTATCAAGCGCGAGTGCAGCAAGCCCCGTAACAGGATTAACCATCCAAGCCACAATAACTGGAATACTAGATGTTACTTGTGGTGCCACAGCTAAATCGTAATCTATTTCAAGGGTGTTTAAATTAGCATAGCCGTTAATCGTTAAATCGGCTGGCACGCCATCCATTTTGGTATTTTTCGTGTAGGCTATGCCTTTATCTAGCTGCATAGAGCCTTTTAAGCTGTTATAAAAAAAACCTTTTGAAAATACATCTCTAAAATCGAGTTTTAATTTACGCACTAACGAGTCAAGGCTAAGTAACGAAAATACACGTGCCCCACCATCACTTATTTCAGCAATGTGGCCTTCACCTAAATCCCACTTAACTTCACCGCCTAAACTCGGTATATCAAAGTCATACGGGGCGCCTTGCCAAGCCAGGTTGTAGTTAATATCAGCTTTTGAATCTTTTATTGCGGTGGTGATATCAAATTCATCAAATAGCGCGCCTATATCGTCACTTTTAAGCTCACCATTAAATTGCGTAAAGCCACCTTGCCATTGCCCTTTGGTACGTAAAATATGATCGCCCTTATCAACTACAAGCTCAGAAATAGTGAGCTTGTCGCCCTCACCAACAAGCGAAGCGCTCACTTTATCAAGCTGATAGCTGGCCACTTTACAATCTGCACATTCAAACTCAATGGCAGGTACTGTGTTAAGCCACGCTAGGTTTTGCTCTGGCAGTACATCGGTGACCTCAAGTTCCTCTTGTGCTTTAGGTGCAAAGTTAAGTCTTAAGTAATCGCTATTTATACGTATCGGCTGGCTTGGCTGAGAGCTGGGAATAAACACCCCTGCACGCAGTTCTTTGGCATTAAGCTTTAAATATAAATCGTTTTGCTGGGGCGCTAAGCGCATTTCAAAATCGCTAAAAATAATGTCGCTGGCATTAACCTTGTCAATATGCGCAACCACTTCATTTAATGGCGGCATAATACCGGGCGATTGCTGCTCAGGTTTAGCTTTAGCGGCTTTAATAATTTGGTCGATTAATTCAAACCATGCTTCGAGTTGTGTTTGTTCAAGGTTGATATTAACGCTTAAATCTTTTTGGTTTAGCCCTAAATCTTGTTCGCCAAGTACAATATGCATATTGCTAAATTGCGGCTGGCCGTTTTCTAAAATCGCATTAAAATAAAGCTGCTGATTAGCATTAGCTGTAATAAGGTTTGAAATATCATCGCCTTGTACAATGCCCGTTAACGGCCAAACCTGTTCACTTGTTTTGCCATAAGGCGCAGGTAATGTGCTGGTTAAGCCACGTAGTTCTGAGCTAACCTGAGCGCGATAATTAAAGCCTTGCTCGGTAAAGTTAAGGGAAAGGCCTATATCAACTTCACTTTGCCCACTCAGGTAGCCTTTCAGCACGCCTTGCGCTTGGGTTGTTAGTGTATCTGCATTTAAAAGCGCTGTTATATCAATATTAGCTGTGTACTGCTGTGCATCGCTTTGACTACGGTAGTCAATACTAAGCGGCATTCCCAACCAAGTAGCACTGGCGTTTTGCATGATAATTGTATCGTTTTCAAAACTGAGCTCGCCGCTTAGTTTTTCAAGCGTAATACCTGGAGCCGCAATATAAACAGGTAAATCGTTTAGTTTTACTTTACCGCTTACACTGGCTCCACCTTTAAATTTAGAGCCAATTAAAAGTGTGACACTTGCATCTGCTTGGCCTTTACCCTGCACCACTTCAAAAATATTAGCCAAGGGGTTTGCAATCGGCGTGGCGGCAAAAAAGTCATGCAGTTTTTCCATTTGCGCGCGTTTGTCTATTTGTACAATGAGTTCATCAGCATGCATTAAATCGGCAATACTGACTTGCACGCTATCACCTACTTCTAAATTAACTAGCTGGCCTTGCTGACTATAAATATCCACTCGCTCGTTAGCAAAATGTAGCTGTACATTAGCGTTAGTTACAGCCGGCCAATTGGGGTCAAACTCGTATGTTGCATTATCTATTTGCGCGAGTACATCAAATTGGCCGCTGCCATCTGTGAAAGGAAAACCTGAAAGTGGGCCTGCAAATAATACTTGCGCTTTAGCCACTTCCCCACCCTGTATTGCGCCGTTTAAGTAGCTTACAAGTTGAGGGCTCATTGCCTTTAAAGGAAAGTAGTGCCCAGCTACTGTGGCATCCTCGGCATAAGCTTCTGCGTATAGATCTAAGCGAGGATCGTCGCTAAGGCTTACATTTAGTTCAGCCGCTAAGGTAACTTCGTTATTATCAAACCAAATATTATTACTGCTTACATTCCAGTAATTATCTGTTTTTGCTAAATCCAGATCGATATTAATTTGGTTGTAATCAATATTTTTACTGAAGCTGTCGCCGGTTATTAAAGTGCCGTTTTCACCAAATAGCTGCACTCGCCCGCGCTGCTGATTTATTAGCCCCGAGACCCGTAGCGCTTGCGCTGCAGGAATACCTGACACTTCTTGCCAGCCAATATTATTAGCAGAAAACCATAACTGCCATTGCTCATCTGGATTAAGTTCTAGGTAGGCTTGATCAATAAAACCACTTGGTTTGCGGTTTAAAAGTGGCTGTAATGCTTCAAAATTAGTTAATGACGCCAAGTTACCCAGTAAAGATAGATCAACCTGCTGCAGCCACACTTTATTATATTTGCCTAAGTTTGCTTCAAATTCTAGGCTGGGCCAGGTTGTGTCGTTATTACTAAATGTTAGGCCTGTGCTTTTTAGATGCCAAGTGTTTGCCTCAGGAAATAAATGAAATCCCCCTTCGCTTAAGCTTACTTGCTTAGCTTGCTGGTTGTGCTGCCAGTGCACAAAGCTAGGTAACCACTGCATTTTTACATCGCTGATAAAACCATTTTCGAGCTTAAGCCAAGACTTTAAATTTATATCTGTGTAAAGCTGTTGTTTTTCAGTATTAATATATTGCGCTAACCAATTAGACACATCTACGCTATTTGCTTGTACGTAAATATCACCCGCAATTTGCTCTATGGTTTTGCCACTAAGCGCGATACGTGCGTCAAAGCTACCCACACTAATACCTGGCAAAGCGAGGCTGCCGCTTCCTAAGTGTTGTTCATCTTGGTTTTGCCATACAATGTTTTCGAGTAATAGCTTACGCTCTTTACCATCTTCTAAAATAAAATTAATACTCGAATTTTCAATAGCAAAGTGGCCTGTATCTCCTAAAAACAGTTCTTCAATTAACTCTTTTTGTTCAAACGATACATCATCGTTATTGGTGTTATTAAATAAATTTTGAATATTTACACTGGTATGAAAACCATTAATAACAAAGTAATTAGACTTTAACTGAAAGGCTTTAATGCTCTCCCATAGGTTAAGTTCTAGGCTTGTTTTGGCAATAGTGAGCGATATGGGCGCAGTTTCGTTATCCTTAAAGGAGAGATCTTCTAATACTAAGGCAGGGCCGGCACCATGCCAACTGGCAGAGATTGCGCCAATAGAAAGACTAATGGCAAATTTATCGTGCAGGTAGGTTTCTATATCGCCTTTGTAGTCGTTTGCATAAGGTAAGGTGTACTTTAAAATAGAAACAATTACGGCCAGTAATACTAAAATTATGGCGCAGGTTTGCCATAACTTTCTAAAACAAAAAAAACAGACCGCTTTCGTTTTCATTACATCATTACCACATCAAACTGCTCTTGGCTATATAGGCTCTCTGTTTGGATATTGACCTGTTTACCAATGAATAGTTCAAGTTCGGCTAGGTTATGGTACTCATCGTTGAGTAAGGCTTCACTTACCGCAGGCGCTGCATAAACCATAAATTTATCAGCATCGTAAGCACGGTTAACACGCACTATTTCGCGCAGTATTTCGTAGCATACGGTTTCAACTGTTTTTTGTGAGCCACGCCCAGAGCAAGCAGGACACACATCACATAAAATATGCTCTAGGCTTTCGCGGGTGCGCTTTCGGGTCATTTCTACTAAGCCTAATGCGCTTAAGCCGTTTATGTTGGCTTTTGCACGGTCTTTAGATAACGCCGATTCTAATGAATGTAATACTCTGCGTTTATGATCTTCGCTGATCATATCGATAAAATCGATAATAATAATACCACCTAAGTTACGCAGACGTAGCTGCCTAGCAATGGCTGATGTGGCTTCCACATTGGTATTAAAAATGGTTTCTTCTAAATTACGATGCCCTACAAACGCGCCGGTATTCACATCAACTGTGGTCATCGCTTCGGTTTGATCTATGATCAAATAACCGCCTGACTTAAGTGTGACTTTACGATGTAGCGCTTTTTGAATTTCGGTTTCAACGTCAAATAAATCAAAAATAGGACGCTCGCCAGGATAGTACTCAAGTGCTTGCGAAAGCAAAGGTACAAACTCTTCAGTAAACAGTTTTAGTTCTTGATAGGTTAGCTTAGAGTCAACCCTAATACGCTCCATATCTTCACCTACGTAGTCACGCAGAGTTCTAAATGCAAGCGTTAAATCTTCATGTAATATACTGGCTTTATTGGTTTTTTTACGACGTGATACAATTTTTTGCCATAGCTTTCGTAAAAATTCAGCATCGTGTCTTAGCTCCGCTTCACTGGCACCTTCTGCCGCTGTACGGACAATAAAACTACCGTTTTCGTCGCCGTATTCTGCCACTATTTTTTTAAGCCGCGCACGCTCTTCTTCGGTTTCTATACGCTGACTAACACCTACATGAGTAGCATCTGGCATAAACACTAAATAGCGCGAAGGAATAGTGATATCGGTGGTAAGCCTGGCACCTTTAGTGCCCAGCGGATCTTTAACCACTTGCACCATAATGTATTGGCCTTGGCGTACTAGTTCACGTATATCTTGTACTTTTTTGATTGGCTCGTCGTCTACGCCCTCAACTATTGAGGCGCTATTGACTATGTCTGAGGCATGTAAAAAAGCGGCTTTTTCTAGGCCTATATCAACAAAAGCAGCTTGCATGCCTGGTAGCACACGGCTTATCTTTCCTAAGTAAATATTACCGACAATACCTAGGTTACCAATTCGCTCTAGTTGAATTTCTTGTAATACACCGTTTTCGATTAGGGCAACACGGCTTTCACTTGGCGTGACATTTATTAGTAATTCTGTACTCATGTTACCTTCTTAAGAATGCTTGTAATAATTGGTCGGTCTCGTATAAAGGTAAGCCTACAACAGCAAAATAGCTACCTGCAATGTGTGTAACAAAGCGACCACCTAAGCCTTGAATGCCATAACCGCCGGCTTTATCTTGTGGCTCACCAGATTCCCAATAGGCTGCTATTTCTTCATCGCTAAGGGTTTTAAAGGTCACATCGGTACTCACTACACAGCTTAGAACATCTGTTTGTGTAGCAAAAGCAACAGCAGTAAGCACTTGATGTGTATTACCCGATAAACGTTTAAGTGTTGTAATGAAATCGTTTTTATCGCGTGGCTTACCCAGCGCTTCGTTATCAATAACAACCACAGTGTCGCTACCAAGCACAGGGCGGTCTGTGTAACCAAGCGCTACACCTGTTTGCGCTTTTAAGCGGGCTAAGCGCTCAACCAACGCATGAGGCTGCTCGTTTGCAAGTGGGGTTTCGTCTGCATCTACACTAAATTGTTCAAACTCAATGCCTAGCTGACTCAACAACTCTTTACGTCGCGGAGAAGCTGATGCCAAATATACTGCGGTTGTCATTACCTGATCCTAAAATGTCTACGGTATTTACGAAGAAGTAAAAATACCCAAAACCAGCTAACCATACCGGTCGCCACTGGCCACAGGTATTGTGGATTAAAATAAACACCTAATAGAAAGTGATTTAACCAAAATTGCATTAAATGATACAAGGTTAAAAATAAGCCTACTAATAAGCTTTGCTGCCAAAGCGAAAAGTTTCGTATTTTTTGAAAGTTACTTGCAGTTACAAATATACAAATAGAATACGTGAGTGAGTTTACTCCTAGTGGCGAGCCTAAGGCTAAGTCCATGAGTAGGCCAACAACCCACGCAGTACCAATATTTAATCTATGTGGCACTGCCAAAGACCAGTACATTAATACCAGTAACACCCAATCAGGTCTGAAGGGCTCAAAGGAAAACGGCAGTGGCATTAATGCCATAATTAAAGCAAAAAAGATGCTTAGGGCAATTAACAATGAATAACGATTAATCATCGCTGATTTGCTCCTGTTGATTGCGCCATAAAATAACCAACAAACGAATACGGTCTAGCTGTGCAATAGGCTCTGCAAATACTTGGGCAAATGGGCGTCCTTCATCGCGGTTTATTTCGGTGACAACGGCCACCGGATAACCTTCAGGAAACGTACCGCCAAGCCCCGAGGTCACAAGTACATCACCAATGCGAACATCAAGGCTATGAGGTACATGCGAAAGCTTAACAACATTAATTTTACCTATGCCTTCAACGACGGTGCGCACGTCGTTTCGTAGTATACGTACCGGCGTGGCATGGGTTGTGTCGGTCATAAGTAATACGCGCGATGTGGTAGAGCCCACTTTTGTTAACTGTCCAACAACCCCCATTTCATCAATTACGGCTTGGCCTTCGCTTAGGCCATCGGTGGTACCACGGTTAATAACCACTTGATGACTATAAGGGTTTGAATGTACAGAAAGCACCTGAGCTATTTTTTTACGATTAGATTGCTTAGCCGATGAGCCAAGTAACGCGCGTAGCTTTTGGTTTTCGCGGGCTAAAAATTGATATTGCTGCAATTGCTCGCTTTGTAGCATTTGCTTTTTTTTCAGTGCTTCGTTTTCGCTCAGCAGCTGATCGCGAGTGTGTAGGCTTTTAGCACCTAAGCTAAAAATTTCGTAAGGTAGATTGGCAACGTAAATTAATGGGCTGACAAGTGTGTTAAGGCTTGTACGCACAACCGTGCCGCCTTGTGTAAACTTATCGCCCGCAATGAGCACTATGCTCAAAAGCACTGCGACAAAAAGTCGCAGTTGCAAAGAGATGGTTTGTCCAAACAGTAATTTCATTAATCGTAACTAAAAACGTCACCACCATGAACATCAATCATTTCAAGTGCTTTACCGCCGCCACGTGCTACACACGTAAGTGGATCGTCGGCAACAACCACAGGAATGCCTGTTTCTTCCATTAATAAACGATCTAAATCTTTTAATAGTGCACCACCGCCAGTTAATACCATACCGTGAGCTGAAATGTCTGATGCAAGCTCAGGTGGTGACTGCTCAAGCGCAACCATTACAGCACTTACAATGCCCATTAGCGGCTCTTGGAGTGCTTCTAAGATTTCGTGCGAGTTTAGAGTAAATGAGCGAGGAACACCTTCAGCTAAATTTCGACCGCGTACTTCAATCTCAATTGGCTCATCTGTTTTAAATGCAGAGCCAATTTGATGCTTAATATTTTCGGCCGTTGCTTCACCTATTAAGCTACCAAAGTTACGGCGCACATAATTAATAATGGCTTCATCAAATTTATCGCCACCAATGCGCACAGATGATGAGTAAACAACACCGTTTAGTGAAATAATAGCCACTTCAGTAGTACCACCACCAATATCAACAACCATAGAACCGGTTGCTTCTGATACTGGTAGCCCAGCACCAATTGCCGCGGCCATTGGCTCTTCAATTAGGTACACTTCACGCGCGCCGGCACCCATTGCTGATTCGCGGATTGCACGCTTTTCCACTTGGGTTGCACCACACGGTACACAAATAAGTACACGCGGGCTTGGGCGCATAAAGTTATTGTTGTGCACTTGTTTTATAAAGTGCTGTAACATTTTTTCGGTTACATAAAAGTCGGCTATTACGCCGTCTTTCATTGGGCGAATCGCTTTAATATTACCTGGTGTACGCCCTAGCATTTGTTTTGCTTCTGTACCCACAGAAGCAACACTTTTAGGTCCACCAGCGCGTTCTTGACGAATAGCTACAACTGAAGGTTCGTTAAGTACAATCCCTTCTTCTTTTACATAGATAAGGGTATTGGCTGTACCCAAGTCGATCGATAGATCGTTTGAAAAAATACCACGGAGTTTTTTAAACATGAGGCTGGATGACCTTTGAAATACGTTCTTATGTTAGCTGCACTCACTTTAACATGCCTAATTAGATGAGCAATATAAAGCGCAACTACCTTTGTTAATTTGTGAAAAAAGGAAGCTAGGCTTCCTTGGTTAAATGCTATCGTTCGCGGACTAAGCGAAAGCCAATGTAGTTAGATCTAAAATCTGGCGCTAAAATTAATCGTGTTGAAGCACGTGCAAGGCTAGGTGCAAAGTTCCACGCCCCACCTCTTACTGCAACATCAGATTCGCCTGACTCTTTAGCAGTCCATTCCCACACATTGCCTACGGTGTCGTATAATCCAAATGCGTTAGGAGAAAAAGAACCCACCGGTGCTGCACGTTTGTTTGACCATTCGCTACCACACCAACCACAGTTAGCTAAATTTTTACCTATTTCGTTACCCCAAGGGTATTCTGTTTCTGTACCTGCACGAGCGGCGTATTCCCATTCAACTTCATTAGGTAAACGGTACTGCTGGCCAGTTTCGCCAGAGAGCCATTCGGCGTACGCTTTCGCGTCGTTAAATGTTAAACACACTGCAGGAAAATCACTACTTTGCTCAAAACCTGGGTTACGCCAGTTTAAATTAGCTTCCCATACGGGTTCGCCATTTAAATAATAAGCACAGCCTTTGCTTTGCTCTGCTTGTGTTTTATATCCAGTGCTTGCTACAAATGCTTCGTAGGCACCTACGGTAACCTCTTTAGTTTGCATAGCAAATGAACTGGCTATCACTTTTTCAATAACTGGACGTTCGTTTGCTAAACCGTTGCCGTTAATATCGCCCATCTTAAATTTACCAGCGGGCACAACTACAACATTATTTTGTACATTGGCAGAGCGATTAGTGCTTACTGCATTACTTACAGGTTTTGGTTGCTCGCGAGTGTAAGCCGGTGCAGCAATCGACTCAGACTTTTTTACTAAATTAGCATGAATAGTCTGTGCTTTAGTTAAATCAACTCTTACTTTGTAAGGCTTATAACCTAATTTACGTATTTCTACGTTGTGCACACCGCGCGGTAAACGCGTTACTAAACGCGTAGAACCAAAGCTCACCCCATCAATAAACACTTCATCATCGTAAACATTTGAACGTAAAGTTAGCTCAACTTGCTGACTTTGTTCTTTATTTATAATTGATGGATAGTTTTTTTTTGTAGGTGTAGTTTTAACCGAATAATCGCGCACTGGCTGTTTATTCATTCGCGATACAGACACAGTGTCGGTATTATCCGCGGCGTTGCTGAATGTTAACTGACTATCTGAGTAGGTTGCGCCGTAACCTGGCTGATATGCTGTTGCCAGTGGTGAGCCATATTCAGAACAATAGCGGTTATCTACGCTTAATAAATTACACAAGCGGCTGCTGTTTACTTCGCCACGCATGGTTACGCTTAAGTTAACGTTGTAATTACCTTGGCCGCTAAATGCGCTGTTTACTACATGGCTACTTAAAATTTGTACTTGCGCGCCTGCCATGTTGCGTTTTGGTTCAACAATTCGCTCTTCTGTTAAATTAGCAAATATTTGATCAACAAAGCGCTTGGTTGCTTTTTGTAAACCCATTTGCTGGCCGCGTTGCTCACAGGCTGCAAGTGTTTCGGTACGCTTACAGTTAATTGTGTGGTTTACTTCAAGTGTACCTTCGCGGGTAAACTCATTACGTAAACGCTCAACTCGGGCTGTAGTTAATTGCTCTTTTAAGCTTTCTAAGGTGTTTAAAAGCGTATGTTTTGCAACACGAATTTGCTCTATATCTTTACGATGAGATGCAATTGCCGCCAACTGCATTGAGATGTCGTCTTTATTTTGCTTATGATCAACCACAGCTTTTTGATAGCGCGATTGAGCAGCGCTAATATCAAGCGTAGGATCGTCAATTAAGCGGCGATACATTTCGTTCATCGCATCAAGTGCTTGGTTTTTCTCTTTATCTAGCTCTGTAGAGCGAGAACGAAGTAGTTCAAGTTGGTTTTGTAACTGACTTTCTTCTTTTAAGTGTTTTTCAAGTATTTGTGTCGAGTTATCGTATTCTGTTTGTTTAATACTGATCTCTGATTCAATTCCGGTTACTGTTGCTGTGTCTTGTGCAAATGCACTACTAGCTAACAAACTAGCGGAAATTAACAGAGATAAAGGAGCAATTCGCATATATTCCAGTCCCAAAAAGCGGCAATTATTTGGTCGTTATTATTGTTTATTAGAGTGTACTCACTTTTGAAAGCTGAACATTTTTCAACCATCAAAAATCAATACACCCAATGCCTTATGCTATGTACTTGAAGCACAAAACACAAGCTTTGTTCAATTATTATCTTAGTTTACAACTATTCTCTTGTCTCACGCCAGTAAATAACCCGATCATTTCCTCTAAAGCGACCAAATTGCAAAATAGCGTGGGGGTTAAGCTGCGAATTATCGCCTAGCCAATCCCACTTTAACCAGTTTTCGGTTTCGTATTCTAATGTAAATGTACCACTACCATTTGGCGTAGCATAAATTGCATTGTTTGCTGGATAGCTGCCAGCCTCTAATGTACCTGCACCTCCTGCGCTATATTCATAGCTTAATATTGGCGTTGATGGCGATATTTGGGATAACTGTGGGTGCTCAAATACGCTGCAGTTATCTTCGGTATTTAATACAAAGCCTGTTCCATTAAAATACTGAGCCTGCATAGGCACACGCAATGGGTCTAAATCTGAACCTGCATTGTTACCTAACACTAGGCGTCCAAACCGAAAGTCTATTGGCACATCATTCAAACGAACGCTATTGCACCCAGTACTGTTGCAGTTTGCTTGCGTGTTCGGTTCATCATTTGCATCGTTTAATGTTGCACCTTCTATATCAGTGACGGTTGTCATAAGGTTAACCATAGTAAATGGACCGTCGGGGTTATTAGTAGCTAAACGCGTTAACATGGCCGTGCTGTCACTCATTTGCCATTGCCCATCGGCAAGCGTGTTCCAACTATTGCTGCTTATATTAGCTAACCTGCTGGTTAGTGTTGTTGCTGGTACATAATTACCAGCTTGATTGTTTTCGGCATTTATTTGTACTTGAGCTTTTTCAAAACCTTGCTTGTAATTAGCCATTAGCTGGTTGTTATGATTGAGCGCCTGTACGGTAAAGCTAAGCTCAAAGGGCTGATCTAAATACGTTAAATTACTGCCTAACTGAGTACATTGCGCAGCAGCTTGAACACCCAACACTTGATAGTGCGATGGAGCAAATCGCCCTACGTTGTTTAGCTGCCCTTTTACATCGCCCACTCCAAAATAATCGCCATCTTGTAAACCCGCAAATACGTTTATAATACCTACTTGGTCATAAGCGTACTGCGATATGGATTCACTCAAGCTTCCTGTATCAGTAAACGCATTAGTATTTAGCGCTTCAATTTGCCCCTCATTACCAGAGCTGGGTAATACTAAACTATGTGTTACTAAGGGAGACTCACTAATGAAGTGTTTTGCAATGGGGTTGCTATGAATAGCGCTGTAGTTATCTGGTATGCCATCGTTGTTATTGTCTTGCCCTGCTTGCCACTGTACTGCATTCATTTTTAAATCGAATGACTCACCCGTTAATCTAAATAAACTATCGTTTGCTGTTTGGGCATAGCCGTCACTTGCAACTTGCATTGCTAGTCCAAAGGGCTTAACGACATATTCGTTAGAGCTACCGGTTAAGCTTACTGATAAATTAGTTATTGGGTCTAATACAATTGTTGCCCGTGCATTTAAACTTAATTTAGCGGCATCGGGGTAGTTAATAGCAATAGGCGCTGTTGAGTCTTGATCGAAGGTAAGCGAAAAGGTTTGATATGCTTGCTGCACGTTATAAATATTCGCATTATTACTCAGTTGTATTGGCTCTGAACACGTAGCGCCAGCACTACAGCTATACGCTAAATCTAGATCGACTTGACCACCGGCAGGGAATGCGGCTTCGCATACGCCTGTTGTAGTATTTGTTTTAACCGCTTGAATGGATAGCTCGGCGGCATTAAAACCCTCGCTAGAGGGTTTACCAGATAACTGAGTGGGGATACTCGTAGTATTGGCTGTGTCGTTATTAAAAATAAACCCTGCATCAGAAAAAACCACTTTACACCCGCCAAGCCCTACGTTATTGCCACCTATATAACAACGCAGCGGTGCTGATGGGTCGGCGGTATTATAGCCAAGTGTTACCGTTCCAGTGGTGCGCTTTGCAAGCGCTACGGAAGTAGAGCCTGTAAAGGTAATATTTTCGCCGCTCACCCAGCTTTGTTGGCCATTGTTATCTGGAGAAAGATCAAGTGCTGAGGGTTCATCATACAGTAAATCACATGCATCGTTTGCACAGGCGGTTAACGTCATTTCTTTTGCTTGGCAGGTTAAGCCTTGATTGTCACTCATTGATATGCGGTAGTGATCAAGCAGCACCGGCGTAAAAATACCGCAAAACCCTGGAATACTCTGAGGCACTGTTAGCGCATCAAACGTAGAGCTGCCCTCTGTTATTACTTGTGTTGCAGCGGTTATTGAGCCTTGGTAAGTAACATTTTGGGCAATTCTTACCTCCCCTGTTGCGACAATATACGCAGCAATATTTGCATCGGCCGCAATGGCAACATCACCATCGACGTATATAGCTAAATACGCCCCTTCCTCAACTACAATATTCGTTTTACCTATGTTCAAAAATGCACTAGAAATTAACGATGAGGTATCTTTTAAAAAGATACGGGTGGGCGCTGTTACCTTGTACTCATCTTCTAATAAGTTCAGTGCTAGTTCGTCATAAAAATAATCGCCAGCTAACGATACAGGTACTTCACCGGTAGAGCTTCCGTCGTTTGTGACCGTAGGTACTTGCGCAGCTTGATTTGGCTCAAGGGAGTTATACCCTGTTGCTACACAGCCTTGGCCATTACACAAAGGCGGGTTAGTAAGTGCGGTTGATATTAAATTAGTGGTGGTGATAAATTGTGCATTGCTATCCGTTATTTCCACACCTTGAACAAGCTGCACTTGTCCATCATTGTAGGTAGAAATGGCGCCTGGAAATAAAGTATCGCAATCTAAAATATCGCCATTAAATACAAACGTACTGGTCATGGCCAATATAGAGGCTTCTTCTTTTACGTGGTTACGTTCTCTATCGCCGTCGCGGTCTTCATCAACGACCAACCCTAAACGGTCCGCTCTTAAATTACAGCTACGCAACCATCCACCGTCTTCTTCAAGTCGGGAGTTTTTACTTGCCACCACCAGCGGCGCTTCGCTAAAGTTATTGTTAAAATTAAAGTAGTTACATCCATCATTCCAACCATCAACTTCAAACCCTGTAAAAAAGGTCTCCCACGACACTTCTACTCCATTGTCATCGGTAAAGGTGCGATTGCTGCCAGGTTCTACGGCCATATAAGCAACCGTTTCGTTCTGTATAACACCTAATGCGGTTTCCGAGGCTTCTAATGCTATGTTTACCCCGCTTGTTGATAAAGAACCACTTTGTACGGCAATAGTTAAAAAGGGCACAAGCGCTTGGGATGGCGGGTTACTATCTAAACTATTAAGCGTTTGTAACGAATGGAAAAAGTTAGGCCTAACAGTAAATGGCTTATCAAAGGTCAGTGTTTTGTAACCTTTAGGCGTGATGGGTGCAAATCCCGATTTATCACCGTATTGTAGCTCAAGGCGTAAGTCGGTATTACCTACTTCCATAATGGTGCCATCAGGAAACTGATGCACGCCATACTCGACCGCTAAATAGTGCGCCCCCATGGTTATATGCTCGCCATCTTCTCCTGATGGTTCTAGGGGCAGCGCTTCAAACCCAGTTGTAGTTACATTGCGTATTCTCACTATAGCAGGGTTACCGCCTTGATTAGTTGACAGCATAAATACCGCAGGAGGCGTTATGTATTGCTGTTGAAAATTTATTTTTGTCCATATGGGCGAGGTGTACGTGTCTTGTAGCTCTATAAATCGCCCTTCAATTTTAGGCGGTACAGCCACGGCATTTGCGCTTAACAGCAAACTTATTGAACATAAAATACAGAGGATATATTTGCTCATGGTAATGTTTTAGCCTCCACACTTAAGGTACGCTGGGTTTGCCAATACTCTTTTTGACATGCCGAACCTGCAGCACAATCATTGGCAGCGCATGTTGCAGCACTTTGTAAATAGTAAATATTAACAGTGCCAGAACGGCTGCTACTGTCGGGTAAGGCTATGTATTCACTACAACTTAGTTCAACCTCGCAATTGGCTAGATAGGTGGTATCAAACACTCTATTAGGCGTCACTGCACTGCATGTTTGCGCTGTGCTATTTAGTGCAAAAATTTCGCTTAACCCGGTTTCTAATCCGCTTTGCGCTGCCATGTATGCCCGCGCGCCGTAATACTCAATGGTATTTTGCTGCGCCGCCCCTGATAACACTTTAGAAAGCGCCAGCCCCAGTGCCAGCAGAGTAACTATGATCACCAATGTAATTATGAGCAAATTACCCTGCTGTTTTTTAGCTAAAGTGATGTTTTTTATATTAAGGAACATTAGGTACATGCACCTCATGGCTAATACTTAATTGCTCAGTGTCGTTAAACCCCATTTGGGCAAACACATTGATAACCGCACTGCGCTGAAGCGAAATCCCACTCAATGTAAAAAAGGCTCTGCTCGTTAAGTTGTTGGAAATATAATTACTCATTAAATCGCGTTTTACTCCCGAGCTTACCTGTAAGCTGGCGGCGTTTAATTGATTTGTAGTAAAGCCGTAGCTACTGTAGCGATACAGTGAATTTCCTTCTACACAAAAACTAACGGGCTGATCTAATAAATAAAGACGCTTACTCGGTGACTCTTGTGCAAATGCTTTGCTAAATTGCCATGTATCAAGCTCACTTGTAACAGCGCTGTAGCCACTGACTTGTAAACGCTTGTTTTGACTTTCATCGTATATATCGCTGCTATTTAATGGATAGACACTCGCCCAGTTGTTAATTTGTGGCTCTGTTAAGTTATTAAGCTCAAAATTCACGGCTGTGACATCAAAAGGTGCACTAGTGGGTAAATAATCAGTATAATGAGTGGCTGATAAAAACGGCGTAAATTCTAAACATTGCTGTGTGCTGCATGCTCCACTGCTGGCGTTATCGCAACTTAAGCGCAGCGAATTAGGTGTTGCGTGGCGGAGCTCTTTACTTAACCGTGTTAAAATAAAACGGCTTTGCGCCACGGCTTCTTGGCGTTTTACGCCTTGGCTGTAAATATTAAACCCGGCGCTAATGAATGAAAATGACGCCACAGCTAAAA
This sequence comes from Pseudoalteromonas sp. C12FD-1, assembly GCF_037414265.1. NCBI lineage: Bacteria > Pseudomonadati > Pseudomonadota > Gammaproteobacteria > Alteromonadales > Pseudoalteromonadaceae > Pseudoalteromonas > Pseudoalteromonas sp. C12FD-1. Next base: position 117,175 of record NZ_JBBEVD010000034.1, on the reverse strand, counting down.
TGCCAATAATAACCATAACAAGTAACAGCTCAACTAAGGTAAAACCCTGTTTTTGTTTTGCTCTATTCATTAGTAATTACCTTTATATGCACTAAAGCCGTACACTTGCCCCAAGGGTGAGGTTACTTCAATGGTAATTCGTTTAAAGGCTACGCCATCGTTATTGGTTGCCTCGTTTAGGTCGCTATCGTATTGCACCTCCACAGCCAGTGAAAAATCGCTGTATTGCGCTAATGTATTCCCTAAACTATCACTAATAGGCTGCCCGGTGAGCGCAATATAATCATCAACATCATTAAAATTAGTCCGTGCTTCACCGCTATCCGCACCTAGCTCAGAACTAGTACTACAAGGCTGAGCACCTAAGCTTGTCTCGGAGCAGCGCCTAAATGGAGGCGAACGTTCGCTATGTTCATCAAATGATTTTGCTAAAATTTCGTTCATTAAGGCTTGCCCAAGCTCTGACGCTCTCAGTGCGATAATAGGCTCTGCGCTTTGCTTTGCTTGTGGTGCTATAAGTGCAGTAATAATACTTAGCGCAATAGAAAACATGACAATACCAACAATCAGCTCTATTAAAGTAAAGCCTAATTGTTTTTTATTGGCAGGCATAAATAAGCCCTTCACCGCTAATGCACACCGCGGCTAGGCCAAGGTCAATTTTGCATTGTACTGCGCAATTTTGATCTGCTCGCCCAAGTGGATCAAAGTTAATTTGCGTAAACACATTACCAGTGCTATCTATGGCATTAAATCGCACATCGCTACGCTCGGTATTTATGGCGACGACTAAATGCTCGCTATTATTGGTACTTGGGCCGCCAGTGCAGGTTTCTGGCTCTGGCCCCGCAACCAAAGTGGGTGAAATATATAGTTTATGGCAGCTACTTATTGCAGTATTTTGCATCGCGCGTAATTGTACGGTGCGCAGGGCAGTTAACACCCTATCTCTGTATGAGTATGCTTGCTCTGTTGAACTACCCAGAAACTTGGGCACAGCCGTTACCGACAATATGCCCAAAATAACTAAGGTAATAATTAGTTCAACAAGGGTGAAGCCACGCAAACGTCGATTACTACTGCTATTCATTTATATAAATTAACACCCACTCGTGATAAGCGTAACAGTAGGAGGCGTTACAGATACAGGCGGCGTGCCGCTGTTTGCATCTGCAGCTTGTGTATATTCAATACGACAGTTATCACCAGCTACATAACTATTTGGATAAATAACAGCGGTACCCGCTGTGGTGGTTGCATCTATATTAAAGTCTTTTGAGTCAACAGTGTCAGCAGTGCCATCTGCATCAGCGTTCCCATCCGCAAAGTCGACATCTAAAAAAGCCTCAAAGGCTGCTTCTGTCGCCGCAGGGTAGCCATAAACAGTAGCCACTGCATCGCCAGTGTCAACAGTCACCGTTGCAGTCGCTTTTTTATGGTCGCTTGCGATAATAGACTTACCATTAACAATGTTCATACCGCTTCGAATTGAACCTTGCAAGCCTTCAAGAGTGGAAGCATTAGCATCCCCTTGCAGGTTTAAAAAACGAGGGGCGGCGGTCACCGCTAAAATACCTAAAATAACGATTACGATTATTAGCTCAACAAGCGTAAAACCTGCTTGCTTATTCATTGGTTGTTTTAATGACTGCATTTTCATAAGTAAGCCTCTTTATTACTTAGTTTTTAAAAATATGCACTTTGCCCGTAGTTGGAAAGTACGAAAATCCCACGTTTTTTGCTATAACAGCGCCATCGGTAGGTAGGTTGTTAGTGTTTAAATTATGGGTTAAATAATAAATACACTGGTTGTTTTTAGTGTTATAACGCACTAAATAACTCACCTTGGTTATTATAGAAACCTCGGTACTTAATGTGCTTGTAGGCGCATCTTGTAAAATTACATTTAATACTTTTTGGCATTGCAGTGCAGTCATTGCGCTGGCCCGCGTATCAGTATTAGTCGTTTTATCACCCGTTGGTGTGCCCCTATTCCCATCGACACCAACAATGACACCTCCGTAATTAATATGTGTTGTATTATTAACGCCCTTTGGACGCCCCGATAATTCCCACTGGCCTCTGACCATCGCTACCGCAGAAGCAAACCCACCAGCCACCACATCCACACTGGCATTGTGTGCCTGGTTTTTAACCCCTATGTATTGAGGTATAGCAAAAGTCATAATAACTGCCAGTAAAACAACTACTAAAACAAGCTCAAATAGTGAAAAACCTGTTACGCGAGCACGGCAGTTAGTCACAATCGCTACCCTTTAATGGCCGACATCATGTTCCACATTGGCATAAAAATACCCAGTGCTAAAATAAGCACCATAATGGCAACAAACACCGTCAAAATGGGTTCTATTTTGGCGGTTAAACTACGTAAATCGTAATCTACTTCTCGCTCATAAAAGTCGGCCGCTTCTTGCAACAACTCATCTACGCGACCTGTTTCTTCTCCCACTGCCACCATTTGCAGTACCAACTGTGAAAATAGCTCGCTACTTCGCGACGCTCGCAACAAACTGTCGCCTTTTTCGATATCTTGGCGCATGGTAATAATGGCTTTTTCCATGTAGCTGTTATCAACTGCGTGGGCCGTTAACGACAGCCCTGTCGTCATAGGGACGCCCGAGCGCAGCACCATGGCTAAGCTTTGGCTATAACGGCCAAGCAAGGTACGCTTTAAAATATCGCCTACAAACGGAATTTTTAACTTGTGCTGATCCCAGTTAAAACGCCCTGCCGAGGTATTTAAATAGCGACGCCAAGCAATCACTCCCCCCACTAATATTAGCGCTAGCAACCACCAATAATTGACAAAAAAGTTACTGGTGCCAATAAGAATTTGGGTCATTAAAGGCAGCTCTGCGTCAAACTTTTCAAACATGCTGGCAAAGGTTGGGATCACAAAAATATTTAATATGATCATCGCCACTAAAAGCGCCAAAATAACAAAAGTGGGGTAACGCATAGCCGCTTTGATACGCTTACGAGTCTCTTGCTCTTTTTCAAAATAAATAGCCAGTTGATAAAACGCATCTTCTAATCGTCCCGACCCTTCTCCGACTTTAACCATAGAGATAGTTAAGCGGCTAAACACCTTGTTGTGTATAGCTAGTGCACTGGATAGTTCACGGCCCTGTTCAAGCTGGCGTGTTACTTCAAGCAATACACTTTTAAACTCTTTATTTTGCGTGGTATCAGCAAGCCCTATCATTGCCCTAATAATGGGGATCCCGGCTTTGAGCAATGAATACATTTGCCGTGAAAACATGATCATGTCATCAAGGGTTATTTTTTCGCTAAATAGGTTATCGAATAACTTTATATTGTTTTTTGTTTCAACTAACGAAATTGAAATAGGTATATATTGGCGCTTTAATAAGCTATCGGCCACACCGGCCTCATTATTTGCCTCAACACGGCCTTTAACCAGCGCACCCTTTGCGTCTTTAGCTTTGTAACTATAAAGCTGCATCGTCATCACCTACTACTTCAGGTACATATTCAGCCACTTTAAATACTTCATCTAGCGAGGTAATGCCTTGCTTGGCATACGTTAACGCCATATAAGAAAGCGGCGCGAAATTAGCGCTATTTTTAGCCGCTTCGGCAAAACGCTGCGTGTCGTTAATACGCAGGGCATCCATCATAGCGTCGTTCATTTCTAGCAGTTCAAAAATCCCCACCCGGCCTTTATAGCCACTATGGCTACACGCTGTGCAGCCTTGGCCTCGCCAAAACTGTGTGCTGCTAACATCTTCGCCTAAATACGTAAGCCAACTTTGTTCTTGTTTATCTGGGTGATACGGTGTTTTACATTCATTGCAAATACGCCTAACTAAGCGTTGAGCAATAATAGCGCGTAGTGAGCTTGCAACTAGATAAGCGGGTGCTCCCATATCAATTAAGCGCATTGCGCTTGATATGGCATCGTTGGTATGTAACGTAGAAAGCACTAAATGCCCCGTTAATGCAGCCCTTAAGCCTATATCAACGGTTTCTTGGTCACGCATTTCGCCAACCATTATAATATCGGGGTCTTGGCGTAGTGTGGTTCTTAATACACTGGCAAAGCTTAAGCCTATTTTGTTATTTATTTGCACCTGGTTTACCCGCCCAATGCGGTATTCAACCGGATCTTCTACGGTAATAATTTTACTTTCTTGTTGGTTAAGCTCACTTAAAGCGCCATACAAAGTGGTTGTTTTACCTGAGCCTGTAGGCCCAGTCACTAGCACCATGCCATGAGGGCGTTTAATAATGCTGCGTAAGCGTTTTAAAATATGTACCGGCATGCCGGTTTCATCTAACGATAAAAGCCCTGCAGATTGGTCGAGCAACCGCATCACAACTGACTCGCCATATTGCACTGGCATTGTCGATAAACGTACATCAATGCTGTGCGCGTGCACTTTTATATTAAAACGGCCATCTTGCGGTAAACGCTTCTCCGATATATCTAACCCCGACATAAGCTTTAGCCTAAGTACTAAAGCAGAGGCTATTTTTACTTGGTTTAATGTGTGCTCTTGCAATACACCATCAACTCGTTGGCGAATGCGTAATAGCCTTTCATCGGGTTCTATGTGGATATCTGAGGCACGTACTTGTACTGCATCTTCAAATATAGATTGCAGTAGTTTTACTACGGTGGCGTCAGAGGTTTCATCCGCTAAGGAATTAAGGTCAAACTCTTCTACGTCTTCGTATTCTTCGTGTAGCTTTTCAGCAAAGTTAGTAATCTCTTCTGTTCGGCGGTACACATTATCAAACGCTGCCATAAGCTGGCTTTCTTGCACAACAGCAAGCTCAATTCGCTTAGGTGCTAGCATTGGCGCTAACTGATCCAACGCTCTCAAATCAGCAGGGTCACTCATTCCGACTAACACAGAATCCCCGTTATCTTCTATTACTAATGCTCGGTAGCGTCTGGCATAAACCTCTGAAAGTAATTTAGATACATCTGAAGATATTTTGCGCTGCGAAATATCTAAAAACGGTATTTGTAATTGTTGAGCTAAAAAGCGTAATAATTGCGGCTCACTTATAAACTCAAGCGCAATTAATGTCGCTCCTAACTTTCGCCCTGACGCGGCTTGCACATTAAGTGCTTCACTTAGCTGCGCTTCGGTGATCATTTGCTCATGAACGAGTAAATCCCCTAAGCGCATTTTTAAACTAGGTCTCATACAGCCTCCTTCAATACAACTAAACGCTGTAGTGCATGTTGCGTCATTACGGCATTTAAACCGCCTAAATCTAGGGCAACTTTATAAAGGTGCTTTGCATCAGCAAACTCCCCTAACGCATCTTTTGAAGTGGCTAATGCCAACCACCATTTAGCCTGCTGAGGCTGAAGCTGTGTAAGCTGTGTAAAACTCGCAAGCGCTATTTGATGTTGTTGCGCATTTTGTGCTGCTGTGCCTTTTAATACCCAAAACTCCACGTTTGCTTGCGGCTCAAGTTCGGCTATGAGCAGTTTAAGCACGCCATCGTACTCTTGCTGCATAATTAAAATTTTACTGAGCATTACACGCCACTGCACAACCTCAGGGTTTATTTTTATACCTGCGACTAATAACTGCTGAGCCATAAGTACATCCTGTTGCTGAAAATACGTTGCCGCAAGTAAATTACGCGCTTCTATATGCTCAGGTTGTGTTTTTAAAATAGCGGTTAAATCGTTAATCGCATCATCATATAAAGCAAATTCCAACGCTTGTTTAGCACGCTTTAATTGCTGTGCTATGCGTTGGGCTTTGGTTTGTTTAACACTTAGCGTTTTTACTAATTTATTTTCAACGGACGGCTGCTCAGCTGGCGTAATGCTTTTTGCGTGTGTACTGTTTTTTGTTTCAACCGAGCCGTTTACCTCTGCGCTATTGGCTACTTTATCTGCAAAGCTTACTGTTTTACTGATTAGCGTAGCTTTGTCTTTGCTTTGTTGCTGTATTGCTATCTCTTTTGGCTGATTTAGTAATGCGTTATTGCTTTGTGCCTGCGCCAGCTCTTTTTGCGCATCCGCATTAATATGAGCCGCTTTAGCATCTGTGTTATTTTCACTTAATTGTTTTAAGGGCTTAATTACAGGGGTAATTTTAGTTTGAGCAATTTCAATCGGCTGGCTGTTATTACCTGCATGGGCTGTTTCAGCCGTATCGCTACTCACTTGAGGTGCCTGTGCAAAAGGTAAATAAAGGTAGGCTGTAAAAATGAGTACAATTGCTAATAAAACACTCAGCACTTTAAATAATACATCGTGGTAGTCGCGTACGGGGGGAATATCGACCCCGCCACTTTGCTGATTACGCTGTGCAGTTTGACGCTGGTCGATATTTTTTAGCATGTTATTAATCACACTCATAACCATTGCCTCCATACCCACATAACTGCAATAACAAAAACACTAATAGCTAATAAGCTGTAACCCCAGTAATGGTTAGCATGGTGCTTTTTACAATCTTCGGTGTCTGCAATGGCAAGATGTATATGGCGCGGTGTTACTTTATTAAGGCCTTCACCGTATGCCTGCAGTAAAACTTTATGGCATAAAATGTTGACCAAACGGGGTATTCCTCGACTCGCACGCGCTATTTTTAATCCTAACCGGTTAGTAAATAGTGGTGGCTGATTAAAGCCTGCCACCTGTAAACGGTGATTAATATAATAAATAACTTCACTGGCGGTCATTGCACGCAATGAGTACGAAAAACTGATCCGCTGGCGTAACTGCCTCACCTTACTATTAGCAAGTTTTTCATCTAATTCAGGTTGGCCAAATAGCACCACCTGAATAAGCTTTTCGGTTTCAGTTTCTAGGTTTGTAAATAACCGAAGCGCTTCAAGTGTATCCCAACTCAGGCACTGCGCTTCATCTATCAGGAGCACAACCCGTTCGTTATCTTCTTGCAACTCTAGTAAGTAATGGTTTATTTGCTGGCTTAGCGATTGCTGATCTAGGCTTTTATCTACCTCCATGCCAAGCTCTACAGCAATAGCCCAGCGTAACTCTTCAGGGCTTAAATAAGAATTAGGTAAATAAGCCACAAAGTAGTCTTCTTCAATTTGATTTAAAAGTTTTCTGCATAGTAAGGTTTTGCCTGTCCCTACTTCCCCTGTTACTTTTATAAATCCCTCCCCCATTTCTAGCGCTGTGGTAAGCACTTGCATGGCTTCGTGGTGCGGCTCAAGTGCACAAAAAAACTCGGTATTTGGGGTTAAGGTGAAAGGCATTTCACTTAAATTAAAAAAGCTTAAATACATTGTTAGTTCTCATACCATGTATTTAGCAGCGCGCGGCTGTGAGCCTGTTGCTTTTTCCACGTGTCGGGCATTACCACCGTTGGCTTGATTAAAATAACGAGCTCTTTTTTCTCTTGGCGCTTACTAATACTTTTAAACAAGTTGCCCAGTATTGGCACATCGCCCAAAATAGGGGTTTTCGATTCTTCATCTTCCGTGGTGGTTTGCATTAGCCCACCTATTACGACTATTTCACCACTTTGAGCGCGGATGACCGTATCAGATTCACGAATATTGCTTTGCGCAAGCGGCAACTCAAAACGCTGATCATCTAATGTAATTACCTTGAGCTGCTCTTCTGTTTCGGTTACTGAAGGATGAACATGTAAAATAACTGAGCCATATTTATCAATTTGTGGTGTGACATCGAGCGCAATGCCTGAAAAAAACGGAGTTAGATCTATTTCTGGTGACGTAGTCGTTGAGGTACCCGTTACCGTTGTGCTCGAAACGTTAGTAACAAAGTACTCATCTTGGCCTACTTTAATCACGGCTTTTTGATTGTTTGTAGCCGTTACACGGGGATTAGAAAGCATTTGCAGGTCACCCTGGGTCTCAAGCAAACTAATTACACCGCTAAAGTCGCCTTTTTCAATCGTTAACGAGGAGACCCCTCCTAAAGTAGCTGAAATAGAATTACCTATGCTGCCTGCTGTTGTTGCAAACGACACCCCACCTTCTAACCCTCTAGAAATTCGCTCCCAGTTAACTCCTTGTTGGTATTCATCTTTTAAGGTAATTTCGACAATTTTAGCCTCAAGAATAACTTGTCGCTGAAGGTTTTCTTGGCTTTGACGTAAAAAATCTTTTAACTGATTTATTTCACTTGGCAAGGCATTAACCGTAACCAAGCTTGCCTGTGGGCTAGCAACCACATAACGACCATCGTTTGAACCAATAAGCGATTTAAGAGCAAGTTCAAGCTCTTTCCAAAAGTCGTTTTGATTAATTGTTTGAATACGAGAGCCATTTAACTCAGTATTTTGATTATCGCTGCCAAACTGATTATTTTGGCTCGAATTATTACTACTGTTTGAGCTTGAATTTGAACTTGAGTTGTTTTGCGAAAACTGGCTTACCCCACCAGCTACAACACTTACTGTTGATTGCCCATGGCGCTGCATCATCAAATAGTTAACCGGTATAGTTTCTGTGCGCATGATTGCAGGTAACACCTGCACAATACGACCTTCTTGGACAATATCTAACGGATACATGCGTTTAATAACCGCTATAACTTCTTCAAATGTTACGTTTTTTAAATTTAAAGAAATAACACCACTCACCTGTGGGTGTACTGCTACGCTGTATGGAGTATCAGCAGTTAATCCATTAAAAAATGAGCTTATCCCTACCTCTTTTGCGGCTACATCAAAACGCTTTACAGCTAACTCATTGGTTAAGCTTTGCTCACTATTAAGTGATGAAAGTAAGCTTTGTGTAAGCGCGCTACTCACCTCTACCGGTGCAACACTTTTAGCTTGGTTACTTACAGGTGCAAGCTCTTGTGCTATGTGTGGCTGAATCTCTTTCCCGGGCTTAAAACTATGGCACGCTGTTAAAAAAGGCGGTATTAAAATAAGCGCAAGCCATGGCTTTGTTATATTATTTTTTAATTTCATAGTCGTATAATTCTAATTTTATTTGCTTATCATCATTTGCTAACAGCACATAATTGGCGTTTATTGTTAGCACCCGAAATTCACCTACTACATCTCCTGGCTTATATACCTGCTTAGAAATAATCGCTTTGTATTGCTTTTCGGTTTTAATAATTGACTGTAACGACAGCGCTGTATTGCTAATTGCAGCGCCTTTTAGTGTTGGTGCATTGCTTGGTTGAGTAGGGTCGCGCAATATTTCAGCTGAACTAACAGAGAAAAAACACACGCAAAACACACACAAACTATAAAGCGATAAATTTTTCATTGGCACTCACCGTTGCGATTTGTAATGTTAACTCTGCATTAGGGTATGTTTGCACCTGATAGTTAAACTGCTGTATTAACAACTTTTGTTGGCTAGCTTTAAGGCCTTCTAAATACTGCTGCAAACTAAAATAACGCCCCTGCAAAGTAACTATCATTTGGTGTTCAAAAAATAATGTTTGCGTATCATGCTCACCGAGTTTTTCTACATCAATTGCTTTGGCAGGGTTTACACTAAAGCCAACGACCTGCACATCGGGGGTATTTACTAATAAATCCTTTAATACTGCAGGCACTTTGTTTGCTGAAATAAAGCCTTGGCTAAACTTACTTAGTTTATTATTTATATCTTCTAGCTCACGCTGAGTTTGCCCTACCTGGTTTCTGAGCACTTTTGTGTAGTCATGCTCTAATGCCTGTGTAAGCATAGAGAGTTGCGCTTCATTTTGATTTAGTTTTTGCCACAATGCGTTTTGTTCAACACGTAAACTATTCACTGCATCTTGCTGCGGAAACACCACAAACCACAAACCTAAATAAACAATCAGAAATAAGCCAACAAACAGAACAGAATACTTTTCCCGCTGCTGTAACGCCGCAAATTGTGCTTGGTATTTAACAAATACTGGCCAGCCTTTATTTTCATTTTGCTCATTCATTGTGTTACCTCACTTGAACTAAGCTCTGTAGCCACATTAAATTCGCTCACGCCATCACTGCTCGACAGCTCCAGCACTGAAAACTCCTTCCCCTTAAAAAAGCTTGATTGCTTGAGATTAGTAAGCCAAATAGGTAAATATTTAGCCTGTTGAGTACGCCCTTTGAGCACTACTTTTTTGCCTTCAAATTTTATCTGATCAAGCCAAATTTGCGGCTCGTGGTACGCTGCCAAATCGCGCATCACATCGGCATAATCCGTTTTCGTGTGCATTGATGTATTTTCTAAATAATCAAACACTTGCTGTTTGTGTAAAATTTCTTGTTGCAGTACTTTTAGCTCATCAATTAAGTGCGATTTGTTTTGTTTATCAGCTAATCGCTGCTTTACCACGTTCAATTGCTGCTGCGTTTGCTTTAGATAAGCTTGGCTTTGTGTAAGTAATTGCTGGCTATTGTGCTCTTCGTATAAATAAAACAACCAGGTTAATGCAACCACTAGCAATGTACCTAGCCACAGCAAAAGCATCCCTTTAAAGGGCACTGGGTCGCGTCTAACCCTAATGGCTTTTTGGTAAAAATTAATCCGTGTTTTCATAGCACTGAATCCGGATCAGTTAATTGGTACGCTGCGCCTAATGCGTAATAAAAGCTTGGCTCAAGATCCTGTGCTAAATCTATATTAGGTTTAAAATCAACAACCTTTACTTGCAAAAATTCTGCAAGGCCTGCTCTTAACGTTAACGACGATAAATCATCGCAATGCAGCTGAATGCTTCTAATAGGAGGCTGTTTTAGCTGGCTTTCAAAAAAATCCATTGATCGTTGGATCTCAAGCCCTAAGGCTTCAACTAAACCGTGTGTGCGTTCTTTATCTGAAATACCTAAAAACCCGTTTAAACGCCTTGCTAATAAAAGCTGCCCATCACGAATAATTAAAATACGCGGCTCATGCCCTGCATGTTGCACTATAAGCATGTGTGCACTTTTATCTTCACCAAACAAGGTCACTAAAATCATTTCTTCAGAGGTCATAGCTCTGAGCACAGGCTTTATTTTTGAAAAGCTATCAATGAAAGGCAATAACTGTAGTTTATTAGTAATAAACACATTCATTTTACTGCTTTGCATAGGCTGAACGATTGGGTAATCGATAAAGTCGGCAACAATGTTCTCTGGAGGAATATCAACTAAGTCTTTTGTTGTCCAAGGTAAAGATTGAATGATCTCTTCATCACTCAGCATGGGTTTATCCATTTGCACTATTTGGTAAAAATAATGAGGAACTACTAAATTTACTGGGCACACCTCAGCGCAAACTTCATTTGTGCAAGTTGCAATAGCGACTGTATAATCCGTTTGGTCCTCTACATTCACACTGTGTGAGTTATGTACGTACCACTGCCCTTGATTTTTTTTTAAACACACCGCGTTTACTGTATCTGCATAAGTAGCAATACCAATTGCTGTGCTTGAGTCTAAACTGCGATTTAACCAAGATAACAACGAAAACAGCTTTTTTTTCATATAGCTACTATTGTTAATAAGAGATTAACTAAGTGTCGTACAAGTTTTTTAGTTTGCAAGTTTAAACACGAGAAATAATGCTTAATTTATTTAATATTGAAAAAGAAAGTCCGATACAACAAATAGATAGCGCCTGTCTTAAAAAGAGAAACATACGGTTAAGTGTGAAAAGGGATGACTTACTTCACCCACTAATAAGTGGTAACAAATGGCGTAAGCTAAAATATAATTTACAGCAAATGCAAGCCCTTAATAAAACACAACTACTCACCTTTGGGGGGGCTTTTTCTAATCATGTTCACGCCTGTGCAGGGGCGGGTAAACTATTTAATATAAAAACCCACGCCATAATTAGAGGGCCACACTTAGATACTCACAACCCCACCCTGCAATTTGCTAAACAGTGCGCAATGGACTTACATGCGGTTACGCGTATTGAATATAAGCAGCGCCAAGACCCTGATTATTTAGCCCAGTTACAAGCACGCTTTGAACACGCCTATATAATCCCAGAAGGTGGAAGTAATACATATGCCCTGCCTGGGTGTGCTGAGCTTGCTAAAAGCTTACCAAAGCATGATTACTTAGTGTGCCCCACAGGAAGTGGCGGAACACTTGCAGGCTTAATTGAGGGTAGCCACCAAACCACGCAGCTATTAGGAATTGCGGTATTAAAACAAGCCGAGTACTTGAACAAAGAAATTACAGCACTCAGTAAAAAAGCAGCTCAGCAATCCAATTGGCAGCTACTTACACAGTTTCATGATGGCGGTTATGGCAAATTTAGTAATGACTTATGGCAGTTTTGTAAACGCATGCAGCAGCAACATAACTTACCTCTTGAGCCTATATATAGCGGTAAAATGATGTATGCACTATGGCAGCTTATCGAGCAAGATTACTTTGCTACTGGTAGTCATATAATGGCTATTCATACGGGCGGCTTACAGGGGCTCAATGGGCTAAAATATCGTGGCCTAATTTAGAAACTTCCTAATAAAACGTAGCATGTGTGTATTCCTGTAAGGGCTCCGAAAAGTAAAAGCCTTGTGCGGCAACTACACCTAATTTAGCCAATATAAGTAGCTCTTTTTGGGTTTCTACGCCCACCGCATACACAGGTATATTGAGCAACTTGCTTTGCGCTACAATGTTTTTAACTTGTTTTTGCTGTTGCGTTTTTTCATCCACATTATGAACGAGCGGATACCCTAGTTTTATACCGCTAACTAATTTTTGAGACGCAATTTGGTTAATGTGCTCCACATTCTGTACATTATCAATCACCAGTAAACTTTGTAGGGCCGTCAGTTTTTCAAAGGCATCTGCTAGTTGTGCTTGGTACTTAATAAAATCTGCTTCGCTAATTTCAAACTGTAACTTTCGCTTTGTCGTAAAGTCTTTCATATTGGTAACAAACCAGCTCCAAAACTGCTCGTTAAACCAATTACTTATATGCAAATTAACACTTACCGTTAGTGCGCTGGGCTCAGCTAAAATTAGTTTTTTTACTTGAAGTAGCACCGCTTTATCTAACTCCAATGCTTGGTGATTGTTAAAGTCTTGATTAATAAAGTAGCGCGCAGCTAATAAACCATGCGGTTGCTGCCTAATTCTTATTAGCACTTCATGTTGTAAAATATCGCCGCTGGTGATCATAAATAACGGTTGAAAGAACAAAATAAATTTATTCTTTTTAATATTTTCAATAACCTGCTTACTTGAAATTAAGTTCCCTTGTTCGTGCTGTAACGCGAGCCTATGCCAGTGCTGAATTAAACTTTTTTCTGAAAATACTAAGGCAGATTTAGCGAGCTTAAAAATAACGGGTTGCTCAGCCGCATATCGATAATCGCACAGGCCAACCTTTATGTTTTTACGCGTTACAGTGCTTCGATAACGCTTACAAATTTGATAAACGCATTCGTGCAGGTTTTCACTGTATGTATCTAGCTTTGCTACAGGGATATTATTTAAAGTAATAGCAAGGTTGTTAGCATCAAATACATTAACTGATATTGCAGGAAGCTCTTTAAAGTATTTTGCTATCCATACCTTAAAACTTGCTTGGATATCGGTATTTTTATCAAACACGCAATCACATTTCACTATAGCAAATAAACTATGCCGCGCTGCACTCACACCGTACATAGACTTTACTTCGCAGTTTAAAGTGGTGATTTGCGTAGAAAGTATTTTTGCTGCTTTAGTTTTACTGTAAGGCAATGACATGTTCGCTGCTGGTTTTTTTACTAATACTTTCCACCATCTAACCCACCAGCTAGCGGCACCTAATATAATGATATTTAATAGTAAAAATAAGTAGGCTTGCTCCACCCAGGCAGGCCAGTGGTATAAACTTATACTGAGAGTTTTATAGCTAAATACATCGTGCTGTATATCAACTAAGTATTTGAAGTGTTCGGCATTTGAGTGTGCAGCCAGCATAAAGCCCTTACTTTGTGCCAATGCTTGCACTATTTCTTTTTCGGTGTTGGCATTAATTTGCAGCTCAAAAATTTGCTGTGTTAACTGCTGGCCATTTTTATGAATTTTTTTATGGAGCGTATCATTTAAAAGCACATTAAAAATAATTACCACCAACGCAAAGCTGGTTAAGTAAATTATTTTTTTTTGCTCAGCAAATTTTATTAAGGCTTTATGCATAGTGCTCTCTGTGGCAACGCGACTATTTAAAGTGTTGTTCAAAATAGTCATTAGCACAAGCAGACTAAGCAAGTTTAAATGTTTATAATTTTTCTAAACAAAAAACCCCGTGCAAACGGGGTTTTGGCAAATAGTTTATTACTTTTCGGGTTGCTCGCCCCGCGCGTTTAATATCATTTCGCCGTCTTCCTTGTATAGCTCGCCTTTAGGCCATTGCGCTAACAGCGTTAAAACGTGCTCACTAGGGCGACACAGTTCAACCCCTTTTTCAGTGCACACTATAGGTCTATTAACCAGTATTGGATGCTCAAGCATGGCCTCTAAAATAGCTTCGTCTGTTACGTTTTCATTTAACAAACCTAGCTCTTCAGCAGGCGATTTACTCACTCTCAGAGCCGTTTTAGGTGTTAAGTTTGCTGCGGCAAATAGCGCTAACAACTGAGGTTTTGTCCAGCCCTCTTTAAGGTATTCAATAACCGTTGGGTTATAGCCAGCTGCTTTAATAACCTGCAATACATTGCGTGATGTACCACAGTCAGGGTTATGATGAATAACGACCATGACACTCTCCTAGTTAAACCAATGACGCGTTTTATTAGCAAAATAAACTAAGCTAAGCATAACAGGTACTTCAACAAGAACGCCCACAACGGTGGCAAGCGCAGCACCAGAGTGTAAACCAAATAATGAAATGGCTACGGCAACGGCTAACTCAAAAAAGTTAGAAGTTGCAATCATGCAAGCTGGCGCTGCAATATTATGAGCTAGGCCCATTTTTTTTGCGGCTATGTAGGCTATTGCAAAAATACCATACGTTTGAATAAGCAGCGGAATAGCAATCAATACAATGGCTTCTGGATTATCTATTAAAGTTTGAGACTGGAAACCAAACAAAAGTGCCACCGTTGCCAGTAAGCCAATGATAGAATATGGTTTAATTACCTTTAAAAAGTGATTTAACCGTGTGTGATCATCACCTTTATCTAACTTTTTGCGGGTAATAGCGCCTGCTATTAATGGAATAAGTACATACAAAACCACCGAGATTAATAACGTGTCCCACGGTACCGTTATGTCTGTTACCCCTAGTAATAAACCTGCGATGGGCGCAAAGGCAAAAATCATAATAATATCGTTTATAGATACCTGCACTAACGTGTAATTAGCATCGCCTTTTGTTAGTTGGCTCCACACAAACACCATTGCAGTACATGGTGCTACTCCTAATAAAATCATACCGGCTATGTATTCTGTTGCCGTTTGTGGGTCGACAAAGTCTGCAAAAATGCCTTTAAAAAATAACCACCCTAATAAAGCCATGGTAAAGGGTTTTATGAGCCAGTTGATAACGACTGTCAGCACTAAGCCTTTAGGCTTTTTGCCTACATCTTTAATAGAGGAGAAGTCAATTTGCACCATCATTGGGTAAATCATAAACCAAATGAGTACAGCGATAACAATATTTACATGTGCATACTCTAAGCTTGCAACAACACTAAATACCTCGGGTACGGTGTAACCGGCCACAATTCCTAGCGCGATTGCCAGCGCAACCCACACCGATAAAAAGCGTTCAAATAACCCCACTGTAACCCCCTAAATATCTTTTTGATTTACGCGTTTACTGAGCTGCTCTGCTGTTTCTACTCGCTCAGAGTATCTATCAACAAAGTATTCTTTTTGGTCGCGCATTAATAAGGTAAATTTTACGAGCTCTTCCATTACATCCACAATTCGATTGTAAAAAGCAGAAGGCTTCATTCGGCCATTTTCTTCAAATTCTAAAAACGCTTTAGGCACAGATGACTGATTAGGTATTGTTATCATGCGCATCCAGCGCCCTAATACGCGTAACTGATTAACCACATTAAATGACTGCGAACCACCACAAACCTGCAGCACAGCCAGCGTTTTACCTTGTGTAGGCCTTACCCCACCAAGGTTTAATGGGATCCAATCAATCTGGTTTTTAAATACACTCGTCATAGCACCGTGTCGTTCCGGCGAGCACCAAACTTGCCCTTCAGACCAAAGCATTAAATCACGTAACTCTTGCACTTTAGGGTGCGTTTCATCTTCACTATCTGTTATGGGTAAACCTTCAGGGTTAAATATTTTAACCTCAGCACCAAAGTGGGTTAACAAGCGCGCACTTTCTTCTATAACTAACTTGCTATATGAGCGGGTTCTTAGCGATCCGTATAACAATAAAATTTTAGGTTTATGAGATGAAAACGTTAACGTGAAATCCTTAACGGTAGGAGGAATGCTTTGTGAAAGTTCTAAATTTGGTAGCTCGTGTTCAATTGATTTACTCATAACCCTTAACCTTGTAGCTCTGTAGTGGAATAATATATGAAAAAACGAATATATGAAATTTCACATGTTAAAAGGTGTGAGTCAAATCCTATTTATATAAGTTTTATGTTTGGTGTTCTAACGTTGCAGGCATTAAAGCCTGCTATTAAAGGTAGTTAATTGATAAGTTTATTTATTTAAGCAATCAAGTATCGTATCGCGTAATGTTTTAGCTTTTATTGGTTTAGCAACATGCGAATTCATACCAGTAGATAGGTAGTGAGTAATATCATCTTTCATTACGTTTGCAGTTAACGCAATAATAGGCATAGAGGCAAGCGCAGTATTGCTGTCACTGCGTATTACTTTAGTCGCTTCTACACCATCCATAATGGGCATATGAATATCCATTAAAATAATATCAAACGTTTCTAATTTTACGATTTGAATACATTCTAAGCCATTTTCTACTGCATGCACCTGCGCCCCACTGGCGACTAATATATCGGATACAATCAGCCTGTTTATGTCGTTATCTTCAGCAACGAGTATTTTTACACCTTGCAATGGCTTTGCGGTGGCGGGGTTATGGGTATTCCTCGTAAAAGGGCTAACCACTTTGCTTTTCATTGCTTCAAATAACACGCTGGTAAGCACAGGCTTATGCAAAATAGTTTTAATGTTTATTTTTTGGGCTATGTCGTAAATTGCATCGTTTTTACTTGCTGTAAGTACAATAATATTGTTACAAAGCAATGGGTTTACTTTATAGATGCGGGTAAAAAACGTTTCACTGCTCATGGTAGGCATTTCACCGTCAACTATAATAATTTTAAAGGTGTTTTTATTCTCTTTAATTATTTCTATTGCATCACTTGCCTGGGTGCAAGGCATACAACGCAGCCCCATTGTACTAAGCTGCCTTTTAATTAAGCTTAAATCGTCTTCATTGTCATCTATTAGTAATACATCAAATGGTTCAGCAAATGACAACTGTGGGCTGTCTTCTATCAATGCTTGGGTGTTTACTTCAACGTTTATGGTAGCAATAAATTTACTGCCCTTACCTTGTATGCTGCTAACTGAAATATCACCCCCCATTGCTTGGCATAAACGTTTACTAATAGCTAAGCCTAACCCAGTTCCCCCGTATTTTCGGGTTGTAGAGCTATCGGCCTGAGTGAATGAATCAAACAAGTTAGGTAAGCTTTTTTCATCAATACCAATGCCGGTGTCTTTAACAGTAAAACGTAAAACAATACTTTCGAGGTCATTAGAGGCTTCTTCTGCGTCTACTAGCACCGAAATAGCCCCTTTAGAGGTAAACTTAATCGCGTTAGAGCACAAATTAATTAATACTTGGTTTATACGCACCACATCGCCAACTAAGTTATGTTTAACGTTATCGCTAATATTAATCTCAAACGCAATACCTTTACTACGCGCCCTATTTTCAAATGTGGTTATTATATAATCAACAACCGCGTTTAGCGAAAACGCAAAGGCCTCAACTTTAATATTTCCAGACTCAATTTTTGAAAAATCTAAAATGTCATTAATAACCACAAGCAATTGATCTGACGAATACTTTATTTTTTCTAAATACTGCTTATCTTCCTCAGGTAGGTTTTTGCCCAATAAAATATTGGTAAGCCCTATAATGCCACTCATTGGGGTTCTGATCTCATGACTCATATTGGCTAAAAATTCAGATTTTGACGAGGTAAGCTGCTCTGCAGCTTCTTTAGCTTGTAATAGCTCTTTAGTGCGTTGCTCTACACGCGACTCAAGTCGTAGCTTTTCTTCATCAAGCGCGTTTACAAGCTGAATACGGCGGCGATTTAGTCGTAATACAAACACTAAAAAAGCGCTCAATACAAAAATAGTAATGGCGGCGCTGTAAATTAACACTTTATTTTGTTCAAAGTAACTTGGCTTATAATAAGCAATAATCGATTTTTCTGGCAGGCTTTGCGGTGCAACATTATATTTTTTAAGCTGTCGCCAATCGAATTTATAAACACTTAAATTTTCATTGCTTATGCTAGGCAACACGTTATTTTCATTGTAAGAGATAATAGCTTCACCCACGCGCCTACCTATTTTCTCACCTGATAAAACATAACCACCCACTACACCTGAGCCCAATAAAACTTCCCAGTAGCTAAAAATGGGGGCGTTACTGTGCTGAGCGAGTAAGCTGACGAGCTGATATGGGCTAATTGACTTATTTTCGTAATTTCTAAATATAGGGGTAAATAAAATAATGGAGTCTGATGGCGCACTTTTTACTTTTGCCATCAGTTCAGCAACTGGAAGGTCAAACCATTGCTCAATCTCTAAATACGAAAAATCTTGGTTGGTAATATTAAACAGCCCTGCATAAAAGTTTATTCCTATTTCATTTTTAGTATCTAACACCACAATGAGCTTTTTAGGTTTCATTAAATTAACCGCGCTGGCGGTTGCTTGCTTGTAGTCTAACTTAGCCCGCATTAAGGCATTATTAGTGTTTGCCGGTAGCCTAAACTGTTCGCCAGGTTCTAAATAAATTTTTGGTGTGCTAGTAAAAAAGTCATTTAATTGCGCTATTAACGCCGCAGCCGATGGTGATTGCGTGACAATTATATCTATGTGCTTATTTTTATATTTTTGCTTAAGGTAGTCGCTCATTAATTGCTTTTGAGTGGTCTCATCAAAGCGCCCTATATCCATATTTTCGACAAAAATATCATAGTCTACAATACGTTGTGTTAACTCTGTTCGCAGTCCTGACTCAACACTTTTGTGCCATGGCATGGTTTGATTTGTCGAATTTATAAATAAAACATTAGTAGTTTTAGATAATGGCTGCGCGTTTAGTGCTGCACTAAACAACTGAAAAACAAGAAATAAAAATAGAATATTAGTTTTCATGTTTCTCGTAGGGTCATAAAAGTAAAGTGTTATAAGGGTAATTGTTAAGTATTTATAAATCAATTAAATTAAATGTAAACAACCCTTTTGTTAACATTAAAGCCGAGTTGTACAGTTTTATACCAATTCATTTATTTAAGCGCTCTTTTATGAGGATGTAATAATGCGTTGATAGCTAGACAAAAAACTGGCTATTTAGCTGCTCCTGCATTGCTTAATAAATTCAGGGCAAAGGAAATCACTGAGTTGTCCTACTCCTTCGGAGTTTGGGCATGCCCATTGGCAAGAGAAATTGCGGTAGTGAGTTGCAAAAAAAAAAGCTCTGAATAAACAGAGCTTTGTAATTTTAAATCAACAAAAATTATTTATGTATTCCTCAGAACGGAATATCGTCATCAAAATCTATTGTTGGTTCCATTGGATTTGATGCGCCGCCTTGTGGAGCATTTTGCGGCTTAGGTGCAAAACCACCTTGCTGCTGTGGTGCGCTATTTTGCTGTGGAGCAAAGCCACTGTTGTTTGATTGCTGGTATTGGTTATTTTGCTGTGGTGCAGGAGCTGCAGCCGGACGCTGTGCTGGTGCCGCCTGCTGCTGTTGCCCATAGCCGCCTTGCTGACCTTGGTTATTTTGACCATAACCACCGCCTTGCTGGTTATTTTGGTAACCGCCACCTTGTTGGCCACCTTGATTACCTTGATAGCCACCACCTTGCTGATCGCCACCACGAGCGCCTAGCATTTGCATTTGACCCGTAAAGCCATCAACTACAATTTCAGTTGTGTATTTTTCTTGGCCTTGTTGGTCGGTCCATTTACGTGTTTGAAGTTTACCTTCTACGTAAATTTGCGAGCCTTTACGGCAGTATTCACCAACAATTTCAGCTAGCTTGCCAAAAAACACTACACGGTGCCACTCAGTTTTATCAACCATTTGGCCAGTGTTTTTGTCTTTATAGCTGTCTGACGTTGCCAAGGTAATATTTGCTACACCATTGCCATTAGGCATGTAACGAACTTCAGGATCTTGTCCTAAATTACCAACCAAAATTACTTTGTTCACACCGCGTGCCATGGAACCATCTCCTATAAACGTTAGATTAAACCAGCTACTTTACGTGCTTGGTCTAGGTCAAATTCTTTATCATTAATCTTTAAATAGCTGCGGCTTTCGTCGCGCACTACTGTTGCTTCTATTACGCCAGGTAAAGCAACTAGCTGAGAAGCAAGTGCTTGAGCTTGCTCTTCAGAACTTAAATTGGTCATTAAACTAATAACTTTACTTTTCGGTGGGACTTGCATTTTCCACGCAATAATAAGCCATATTAACCCAACAAGTGCCGCTGCCGCAAACACAGCTTGCGTACTTGTAGTTTGGGCAACATAACCCCCTAAAATACCACCTAAAAAAGCTCCTAAAAACTGGCTAGACGAATACCCGCCCATCGCCGAACCTTTTTGACTAGCTGGGGCAATTCGCGATACAAGCGCAGGCATAGTGGCTTCTAAAAAATTAAATGCGACAAAATAAAGCAACATACAAATGGCAATGCCAACCACGCTATTTACCCAAATAGACATAGCAAACATACTAAGTGAAAGCAGTGCTACTGAGCCAATAAACGCTTGTTTTTCTTTTTCTTTTTTAATGGCAATAATCATAATGGGGACCATTAAAATAAACGCTAAAAGCAATACCGGAATATATAAATACCAGTGGTGGTTTGCCACTAAGCCATCTTTTATTAGCTGGCTCGGTAGTACCACAAAAATAGTGGTTAGCGTTAAATGTAGCAGTAATACGCCTGCATTTAAGCGCGATAATTGCGGATGCTTAATAAGTTTTTTGATGTCGCTAAAGCTTGCCAAGGTATCACCTTTGGGGGCTTTGTTTACTGCGTTTGGCACTAAAAATAAAATAATACCTATACCAAACACAGCAAGTATTGCTGTTAACCAGAATACGCCTGCCACACCCCACGACGCGGCAACAATAGGCCCAAGTAACATGGCAAAAGCAAAGCTCATGCCTATGCTCATACCAATCACAGCCATCACTTTAGGGCGCTGTTCGTCGCGGCTTAAGTCACTGGCAAAAGCAAGTAATGCACTGGCTATTGCCCCCATACCTTGTAATGCTCGGCCCACTGTAACCATTTGGATAGATTCGGCAAGCGCTGCAATAACAGAGCCCAACGCAAACACAACTAAACCACCAACAATTACTTTTTTACGGCCTATTTTATCTGACAAACGCCCCATAGGTATTTGCAGTACTGCTTGGGTTAAACCATACGCGCCAATGGCAAATCCTATCCACATAGGCGAAAAACCATCAAGCGATTGGCCATAAATAGCCAATACAGGCATCAGCATAAACAAGCCGAGCATTCTAAATGCAAACACACTCGCCAGCGATACAGCGGCGCGCTTTTCTCGTGAATTAAGTGAAGATGCGGTCATTATCTGCGTAATCTTACGATATGAAAAATTTAGGGTGGGATTCTACCACAAGCTTGGCAATAATTAATCGCCTATAAGTAAGGATTTTTTCGTTGATCATTGATTAATAATGTTTCGTATTATGCGATACTGGACAAATAATTTTGGTAATAAACGAGATAGCATGGAAAACATTGAAGTCCGAGGCGCCCGTACGCACAATTTAAAAGACATCAGCCTAACCATCCCACGTGATAAATTAATTGTTATCACAGGCCTATCTGGTTCGGGAAAATCATCACTGGCATTTGATACTTTATATGCAGAAGGGCAGCGTCGTTATGTTGAGTCACTTTCTGCCTACGCAAGGCAATTTTTATCGTTAATGGAAAAGCCTGACGTTGATCATATTGAAGGCCTCTCTCCCGCCATTTCTATTGAGCAAAAATCAACATCGCACAACCCTCGCTCAACAGTAGGTACCATTACCGAAATATACGATTACTTGCGTTTAATGTTTGCCCGCGTAGGCGAGCCGCGCTGCCCAACCCACGACTTACCGCTTGCAGCTCAAACAATTAGCCAAATGGTTGATACCGTTTTAGCACTGCCAGAGGGCACTAAGCTAATGCTTTTAGCGCCAGTGGTTAAAGAGCGTAAAGGTGAGCACGTTAAACTGCTTGAACAGCTTGCAAGCCAAGGCTATATTCGCGCCCGTATAGATGGTGAAGTATGCGACTTATCCGATCCGCCAACGCTTGAGCTTCACAAAAAACATACTATTGAAGTGGTTGTTGACCGCTTTAAAGTAAAAGACGGCCAGCAGCAGCGTTTAGCAGAGTCATTTGAAACCGCACTTGAGATGTCTGGCGGTGTGGCAAATGTAGCCTACATGGACGACAGCAGCATTGAAGAAATGCTGTTTTCAGCCAACTTTGCCTGCCCTACCTGTGGCTATGCAATGACCGAATTAGAGCCGCGTTTATTTTCGTTTAATAACCCTGCCGGCGCGTGTCAAAGCTGTGATGGTTTAGGCGTACGTCAATATTTTGATCCTAACCGCGTAGTACATAACCCTGAGCTAAGCTTGGCCGGTGGTGCAATAAAAGGGTGGGATAAACGCAGCTTTTATTACTTTCAAATGCTTCAAGCGGTAGCCGAGCATTATAAATTTGATTTAGATGTACCATTTGAAAAGCTTGCTAAAGAATCGCAAAAAATTATTTTAGAGGGCTCAGGGCAAACTAAAATTGCTTTTAATTACCGTAACGACAGAGGCGATTTAATAACACGCAACCACGAGTTTGAAGGCGTGTTAAACAACATGAACCGTCGCTATCGCGAAACTGAGTCAAACTCTGTACGCGAAGAGCTCGCTAAATATCAAACTAGCCAAGCGTGCCCTAGTTGTCATGGTTCGCGTTTACGCCAAGAAGCACGCCACGTATTTATAGGTCAAACAAACCTGCCTGCTATTACTACTATGAGCATTGGCGAAGCGATGGACTTTTTTGAAGGCTTATCACTTACGGGTCAAAAAGCCCAAATAGCTGAAAAAATCCTAAAAGAAATTCGCGATCGTTTATCGTTTTTAATTAATGTTGGCCTTAATTACTTATCGCTTGAGCGTAGTGCCGATACCCTCTCTGGTGGTGAAGCACAGCGTATTCGTTTAGCCAGTCAAATAGGTGCAGGCCTTGTAGGCGTAATGTACGTACTGGATGAGCCATCAATTGGTTTACACCAGCGCGATAACGACCGTTTATTACAAACATTGGTGCATTTACGCGACTTAGGTAACACCGTTATTGTTGTTGAGCACGACGAAGATGCCATTCGCGCAGCCGATCATATTATTGATATTGGCCCAGGCGCAGGTGTACACGGCGGGCATATTATTGCACAAGGTACACGTGACGATATTTTAGCCACTAAAGACTCGGTAACGGGCCAGTTTTTATCTGGCGTGCGTAAAATAGAAGTGCCAAAAGAGCGTAACCCAACCGGCGATAAATGGCTTGAGCTATTTGGCGCCACAGGTAACAACCTCAAAAATGTGGATTTAAAAATTCCATTTGGCTTATTAACCTGTATTACAGGAGTCTCGGGCTCAGGTAAATCAACACTCATTAACGATACGCTATTTAAGCTTGCGCATACTGAGCTTAACGGCGCGACCACAGCAGAAGCCGCGCCTTACAAGTCAATTAGTGGCCTTGATCATTTTGACAAAGTGATTGATATTGATCAAAGTCCAATTGGTCGTACACCGCGTTCAAACCCTGCAACCTACACAGGTATTTTTACCGGTATTCGTGAGTTGTTTGCAGGGACTCAAGAAGCCCGCTCTCGTGGCTATAAAGTAGGTCGCTTTAGCTTTAACGTTAAAGGTGGACGCTGTGAAGCCTGCCAAGGTGATGGCG
This sequence comes from Pseudoalteromonas sp. C12FD-1, assembly GCF_037414265.1. Taxonomy (NCBI): domain Bacteria; kingdom Pseudomonadati; phylum Pseudomonadota; class Gammaproteobacteria; order Alteromonadales; family Pseudoalteromonadaceae; genus Pseudoalteromonas; species Pseudoalteromonas sp. C12FD-1. The sequence continues at coordinate 93,006 of NZ_JBBEVD010000034.1, read as the reverse complement.
TAATTAAGGTAGAAATGCACTTTTTACCTGATGTATATGTTCCGTGTGACGTATGTAAGGGCGCGCGCTATAACCGTGAAACCTTAGAAGTACAGTACAAAGGTAAAAATATTCACCAAGTGCTCGAAATGACCGTTGAAGACGCGCACGACTACTTTGATAAAATACCGGCAATAGCACGTAAACTTAAAACCTTAATGGATGTAGGTTTATCGTATATTCGCCTAGGGCAAGCTGCTACCACGCTCTCTGGTGGTGAAGCACAGCGTGTAAAACTGGCTCGTGAGCTTTCTAAACGCGATACAGGCAAAACACTATATATACTTGATGAGCCAACAACCGGCCTTCACTTTGCCGATATTGAACAACTACTTGTTGTATTACATCGCCTGCGCGATCATGGTAATACCATAGTGGTAATTGAGCATAACTTAGATGTGGTTAAAACCGCAGACTGGGTGGTTGATTTAGGCCCTGAAGGCGGTGCTGGCGGCGGTGAAATACTCATTGCAGGCACGCCTGAAGAAGTAGCCGAATGTGAACGCTCGCATACTGGGCATTACCTAAAGCCATTACTTTAAGATAGATAATAAAAAGTATTCATTAAAAGGAAAAAATGCCGCTAAATTTAGCGGCATTTTTATTTACTTATACTAGAAAAAATTATGTACGAGGAATAAATCCTAGTGCATCGTAAACTGATTTAAGGGTTTTTTCTGCTCGTACACTTGCCTTTTCTGCACCTGATTTCATGATGCTATCAAGTAGGTTTTGATCTTCTCTGATCTCTTTAAAACGTGCTTGAATTGGCTCAATCATACTCACTACAGCATCGGCTGTATCTTTTTTCAGGTGGCCATACATTTTATCTTCGTACTCTGGCACTAAGTCTTCAATTGAGCGCTTAGTCGCTACGCTTAACAAAGTAAGTAAGTTAGAAACGCCTGGCTTTTCCGTACGATCAAAGTAAATACGTGCTTGCTCATCTGAATCAGTTACTGCTTTTTTAAGCTTTTTCTCAATCTTTTTAGGCTCATCTAATAGCATGATGTAGCCATTAGGGTTTTCATCAGACTTAGACATTTTTTTAAGCGGATCTTGAAGGCTCATTACGCGTGCGCCAAATTCAGGAATATATGGCTCAGGTAATTTAAATACGTCGCCATACAAGTTATTAAAACGAGTCGCTATGTCACGCGTTAGCTCTAAGTGCTGCTTTTGATCATCCCCTACTGGCACTTGATCTGCTTGGTATAATAAAATATCCGCTGCTTGCAATACTGGGTACGAAAATAAACCTACGTTTACATTATTAGCATGCTTTGATGATTTATCTTTAAACTGGGTCATGCGGTTAAGCTCGCCCATTTGTGCGTAACAATTTAGCACCCATGCTAACTGCGCGTGCTCTGGGACTTGTGATTGCACAAAAAGCGCAGACTTTTCAGGGTCTATGCCGCACGCCGCGTATAACGCTATACCATCTAATACACGAGAGCGAAGAAGCTCTGGTTCTTGACGTACGGTAATGGCATGCAAATCAACAAGCATAAAGAAACTGTCGTGGTCTTCCTGTAGCTTTAGCCACTGGTTAATAGCGCCAACATAGTTGCCTATTGTCATACCACCGGTTGGCTGAATGCCACTTAAAACTACTGGTTTACTCATGATTTTCCTTTAGTGTTGTTTAGTTAATTAAAAATTTTAACGCTGTGTTAGTGTCGGTATTATATCTAAGAAGTTATCGCATAGGTACTGTGGATTAAAATCGCTTAGCTTTTCGCCTTGGTTGTAGCCATAATCTACAGCTATAACATCAATTTTAGCGGCATGTGCTGCCAATATATCGCTTTTTGAGTCGCCAATCATAATAGCCTTACTCGGCTCCACATTCAGCTGGTTGCACGCATAAAGTAATGGTGCTGGTGAAGGTTTTTTTGCCATATCATCTCCACACACTATCACTTCAAAGTGGCTTGTAAGAGAAAGCTTATCAAGTAGGATTTCGGTAAATATGCGCGCTTTATTAGTAACAAGTGCTTTTGGCATGCCGCGCAAAGCACTGAGCCCTGTTTCTACATGTTGGTATAACACACTATACTCACCTACTAGCTGCCCATAATGTTGGTAAAACAAAGCAATGGCTTTTGCGCTAAGCGTTTCGTCTAAATGCTCGCTAATTTGCATATCGCCGCTGAGCGCACGCTTCACTAAGGTTTCAATACCGTTGCCTATCCAGCTTTCAACTAAGCTTTGGCTAACAATGGGAAACGCTAGATCACTCAATGTTAAATTTATTGCTAAGTATAAATCGTAAACGCTATCAACGAGTGTGCCGTCTAGGTCGAACAAAGCTACATCATATTTCATTACTTTACGCTTCCTAACTGCTCACGCATTTGATCAATAACCACTTTGTAATCAGGCTCATTAAAAATAGCAGATCCTGCTACAAACATATCAGCACCCGCTTGTGCCGCTGCGGCTATGTTATCAACCTTTATACCACCATCAACTTCTAGGCGAATATCACGGACTGATTCAATGATACGTTGCTTAGCTTGCGCTAGTTTTTCAAGGGTATGAGGAATAAAGCTTTGGCCGCCAAAACCAGGGTTTACAGACATTAATAAAATAGTGTCTAGTTTATCAATAACGTGATCTAGATAGCTCAGGCTAGTAGCAGGGTTAAATACTAAGCCCGCTTTACAACCATGGTCTTTAATGAGCTGTATGGTGCGATCTATATGCTCGCTCGCCTCAGGGTGAAACGTAATTATTGACGCGCCAGCCTCTGCAAACTGAGGAATAATACTATCTACGGGCTTTACCATTAGGTGAACATCTATCGGTGCTGTTACACCGTAATTTCTGAGCGCTTTACACACCATGGGTCCTATAGTGAGATTAGGCACGTAGTGATTGTCCATGACATCAAAATGTACTACATCAGCGCCTGCAGCGAGTACTTTATCTACATCTTCGCCTAATTTTGCAAAATCGGCTGACAAAATAGAAGGCGCAATTAAGTATTTTTGTTCAGGGTTTAACATAGTAGTCCGTCAATCAGTAAAGTATGCCTTAATGTACCGTAAATGCTAAGGTTTCCCAAGTAATACACCCTAAACATAATAATATAGTTAGGGTGTGTTGAGCTTTGTGATTGAAATTTGTTCTATCTCGAGACAATTAAATCGTGGCGCGAGGTTTGTAACCTAGCGGGCTCGAAAACTGCTCCTGCGTGTTCGCCTATTTATGGGGAATAATATTAATCCACAATAATACTTAATCATTTTCAGGGGCTAAACGTATCGCTATTTACGTTAAAAAATTCTTATTTACGACTGCATGATTCAGAAGGTAAAGCAATGCAGGAGCAATTGCCGAGAACAACTAAATAGTGAATTTTTTGCCTTGCTATCAACACGTTTATCCATCCTCAAAATAGATCACTTAATTATGCGGATTGGTATAAATATTTATTAGCAATTAGCTTTAATGGTTCTAGGGAAATATTAGTTTGTTATTTATACAGCTTTTGCTATTATTAAAAGAGTAACTTAATTTTAGGCTAATATTATGCGTGCATTTAAAACAGGGATCTTAATTGCGTCGGCATTGTTATTTATTGGGGCTTTTAGTTTTGCGCCAAATTCTGAGCAAGATTTAAGCTTAGTTAGCAATTGTCAGCAGCAGGCAAGTAACAATAATATTTCAAACACCCTAACGTGTGCGAAAGTAGAAGAAGACTCATCGTGGTTTTCGTGGCTAACAGGCGATAGCCGCAGTGCGCAGTTTCATTATTTAGATTTATTAGAGCTATTAACTAGCTCAGAAGATGCTAAAAATACGCCTTCAATAAAACCTCTATTTTAAATAATGCTGCACTTAATTAGCGCGTTGCAAAGTGTGCTAGCAGCATTTTTTGGTGTGCAATCTGAGCACAAACGCCAAGTCGACTTTCAACAACACTCCCCTCTTTTTATTATTGCTTTAGCTGTGCTGTTTTTTGTTATTTTTGTAGTGACAATTTACGCAGTGGTTGCTTGGGTGCTAAATACATAGCCATTAACTCGTCGACCTTGTTGCGTGATCCACCTTTAGGGCTGATAGTTCGTTTTACTTGAATTTTACCTAGTGTAGCTTGGCTATAAATTTTTCGTGTCCACACGGTATCGTGGTTAGATATAAGCACCGGAGTATTGTTTTCAAACGCAGCTTGCTCGGCTAAGTTTGCCAAGTTTGCTTGATCGTCTAAATTAAACCCGCCTTTAGCATAAGAAGTAAACGACGCTGTTTTGCTTAACGGTACATAAGGCGGATCGCAATAAATAACCGCATTGTTTGGCACAAGCTTAAACACATCATCGTAGCTTAGGCAGGTAAATGTGGCTTTTTGTGCTTTTTCGGCAAAAAAGTACATTTCTTTTTCAGGAAAATAAGGCTTTTTATATTTACCAAATGGCACGTTAAAAATGCCTTTGAGATTATACCTACACAGCCCATTGTAACCATGGCGATTCATGTATAAAAAGAGCATTGCGCGCTCATACACATCATTGCTTTTATTAAACTGTACCCTGTACTCGTAGTAAGCATCTGGGTGGTTATTTAAATCAACAAATAGTTTTTTAGAATCACTGATAAACTCATCAGGCGAGCGCTTGAGCTCTTTATATAAGTTAATTAAATCAGCATTAATATCGTTAAGTAAATAGTGTTTAAAATTACTATTTAAAAATACCGAGCCTGCACCTACAAAAGGTTCTACCAAGGTTTCAGCGTGTTTGCTGGCTTGAGATAAGCGTGCATTAATATCTTCAACTAGGCTGTATTTACCGCCAGCCCATTTAAGGAAGGCTCTACTCTTTTGTTGCATTGGTTCTTAACTTCAATCTGCTGTAGCGCGATTTTACACTAAAGTGAATCAGTTTACTGATCAAGTCGTGCAATTTCTTGTTTTATTTTGCTGATTTTTTTATAAAAAGGCTTGTTCTTTCTAAGCGCACTCGGCAAGGCAGACAACGCACTTTTAGCCTCAGCGAGTGATGCATAACTGCCAATAGTAACCACCCACCACACTTTATTATTTCGCTTAGTTTGATATACCTTAGCGCGCTGGCTTAAATTATGTTGAATAATAAACTCACGGGTGATTTTTTCCTGTGTAACAGCTAGCAACTGCACAGTTGTATTATTATCTGACTGGGCTAAATACCAAGCGTTATCTGATACGTTATTTGAGGTTTTAGGCTGCGGGTTTTCTTTTTTGTCACTTTCGATTGGCTCAATAGTCTCAGAAGTGTTTAAGCTTTGTGGTAACGCCTCGCTTTGTTCACTTTGCTCACTTTGAGCGCTTTGTTGAGCCTGACGCGTTAGGCTTTGCATAATCGCCGGCACATCGTTTTTATGAGGTGCTACATTACTTTGTGATTTATCACTGACCGGCTCTGAAGGCAAATCTGCTTTTGAAATATCAGAATTGTCATTACTGACTTCTTTATCCGCGCTTGGGATAGCGGTAATTTTAGAAGCAGGAATAGCGGTATCTATGGCTTGGCTTTGTTGATTTTGATAGTACGTTTGCCACCACTGAGTCATGTCATTTTTATACAGCAAACCAATGATAAGTAGCATAATTATAATTAACAACGAGATTAAGTGTACTCGCCACGACACTTTATCTTTTTTTACAATATCAGCCACATGCTCCGTTGGCTGCCATGCTAATAATAAGCTGGGGTTGCCTTTCGCTTCATTTAAAAATGCGCTAAATACGGGGTCTTCATCGTACGGTAAATTAGGAAAATACCAGCTCATTAGCTGTTTAGATTCATGTGCAGACAAAGGCTCTAAGTAAATTTCAACGGCACTATTAATAGCCAGCTTTGATTGCGAGGCTAGCATAATATAAAGCGTTACAGGGCTGTTTTTAGCAAGTAACTCTAACTCTTGTAATAGCTCTTCAGATAAGTGCCTTGCATTATCGAGCACCCATAAACAGGCCTCACACGGCTGCTGCTGCAACAGTTGGTAAAAGTTTTCACTTAACGATAAATCATGGTCAATCAGCGGAGAGTTAAAGCTTTGCTCTAATATATCACTCATCAGTGATACATCATTTACACTGGCACTTACTTGTACAAATGCTTTGTTAAAACTGTTGTATTTGTCGGTGATGAAGGTTTCGAGCATATAACTTTTGCCTAGGCCAGAGGTGCCTAGTAATACAATTAAGTTTTGCCCGTATTCAAATTGCAGAGCGATTCTATCCACCAACGCCGCACGGCTTGGTAAAATTTGCGCCTGCATTATTGCTCGATTAACGCTCTAACTTGGTCGTCTGATACATCATCTACCAATGCGCATTGACCAAATTGAGTAGGTAAAATGAAGCGGATAGTGCCTTTTTTATTTTTTTTGTCTTTGCGCATGTGCATTAAAAACTGCTCAGCAGTCATTTCACTAGGGATCTCAGTCGGTAAATTATAAAGCTTGAGTAGCGTTACAATTCTATCTACCTCTATTTGCGATAAATCACCGCGTGTATGCGCTAATTTAGCAGCAAGTACCATTCCGGTAGCAACAGCCTCGCCATGTAGCCATACACCGTATCCCATTTGCGCTTCAATTGCATGCGCAAAGGTATGCCCTAAATTGAGTAATGCACGGAGGCCATTTTCTTTTTCATCTTGCGCTACGATAAGCGCTTTAATTTCACAACATCTATAAATAATATGCTGCAAACTTGCTTCATCTAGTTGCTGTAGCTTTTCTACATTTTGCTCAATAAAAGCAAATAGCTCGGTGTCGTAAATTAGACCATACTTAATAACTTCGGCCATACCCGCTGCAAATTCGCGCGCCGGTAAAGTGTGAAGTGAATTAGTATCAATAAAAACAGCTTGCGGCTGATAAAACGCCCCAATCATGTTTTTACCCAATGGGTGATTTACCGCTGTTTTTCCTCCTACAGAGGAGTCAACTTGTGATAGCACCGTAGTAGGAATTTGAATAAACGGCACACCGCGCTGATAACATGCAGCAACAAAGCCTGTTAAATCGCCAATAACACCGCCACCTAATGCAATTAAGCATGTGTCTCGGCCGCAGTTATTTTGCAATAAAAAAGCTGATATTTTCTCAAACCATTCAAGTGATTTGTATTGCTCACCATCAGGAATGACAAAAGAAAGAGGGTCTAGGTCAGCTAACGAATCTAGCAGTCCTTGTAAATATAAAGGCGCAACTGTGTCGTTAGTGATAATGATAGGCCGACAATCACCAATGTGGTGAACAAGGCGGCCATTATCTTGAAGTGCAGATTGACCAATAAAAATAGGATAACTTCGCTCGTCCAAATTAACAGTTAATTCAAGCATGCTTTGTTATTTCCTTTATTATTGGTTTTTAAAAATCTAATTTCTCGATGATTTGGTTAGCAACAACTTTAGCGCTTTGCTCATCGGTGCGTACAACAAAATCGGCAACTTCTTTGTATAGTGGCTCGCGTTCTTCTGCTAAGCGCTCTAGTACATTACGAGGTGCTTCTTCAGTTTGCAGTAATGGGCGACGCTTGTCGCGTTGCGTGCGTGCAACTTGCTTTTCTATAGGTGTCTCTAGGTATACAACGATACCACGAGCCGAAAGCTTGTTTCGAACTTCTTTACTCATTACTGAACCACCACCGGTTGCAAGTACAATACCTTGCATTTCGGTTAAGTCGCCAATAACAGATTCTTCACGAAGTCTAAAGCCTTCTTCACCCTCAAGATCAAACACCCAGGCAATATCTGCACCGGTACGGCGTTCGATTTCTTGATCAGAATCGACAAATTCAAGGTGTAATTGGTCAGCGATGTGACGACCAATCGTGCTTTTGCCAGCCCCCATGGGGCCAACTAGAAATATATTACGTTTCTCAGCCATATCTTTTAGTACAAACGAACTCTAAAATTTGAAATAAAACCCCGCCTAACGACCTGGCCCCAAAATTAAGGAGGGGATTATCTCAGTAATTGGCCGGGTATTTCAAGTCTATTACAATAAAAAGCCATATAACGAGCAATTATTATCAATAAACACTCGCTGGCGAACATAAAACCACTAAATTTTAGTCTATTTGTATTTTCGGTGTCACGAAAATAAGTAATTCACGTTTCTCATTAAACTCGCTGGTGCTCTTAAATAAGCGTCCAACATATGGAATATCACCAAGTACAGGTACTTTATTTGTGGTATTAATGATTTGCTGCTGAAAAATCCCCCCCAGCACAACGGTTTGGCCGTTATCAACCAGCACTTGTGTTTCAATTTGTTGAGTATCTATCGAAACCGCTTCACCTGTACCAGTTTGAACAGTCTCACCACGAGTATCTTGTGTGATTACTAAGTCTAAAATTACTTTGTTATCTGGCGTTATATGCGGTGTCACCTCAAGGCTCAATACCGCTTTTTTAAAGCTTACAGTCGTAGCACCACTTGAGGCTGATTCTGTATAGGGAATTTCAGTACCTTGCTCAATACGTGCTTTTTGCTGATTAGCTGCAGTAATGCGCGGACTCGCAATAATCTCACCTTTATTTTCTTCTTCTAAAGCGCTTAGCTCTAAATCAATTAAGGTACCATTAGCCAGCTTAGCTATGTGTAAACCAATACTTGCCGCAGGGTTAGTAATAGGTAGGTTTACATTAAGACGGTCTGATAAATCAGGAATAGTGCCATTTGAGATAGACTCAGCTCCTTCAAGCGAGCCTGAAATACCATCACTATCTTGTTGATCACTAAATCCCCAACGTACGCCTAAGTCTTCTGTGACGTTATCGCGTACCGTAACCATACGTGATTCAATAACAACTTGTTGCACTGGGATATCGAGTGTTTCAATCATACGACGAATACTCTCAATGCTCTTCGCTGTATCTTTAATGAGTAATGTATTGGTACGCTGGTCAACCGATACACTGCCTCGGGCAGAAATGATGCTGTTAGTGTCGGTTTTCAGTAAATCTGCAAAATCTTCAGCCTTAGCGTAGTTTAAACGAATATACTCGCTATATAGTGGCTCTAAATCCTCGACCTTTTGTTTTGCTAGTAAATCTTTAGCCTCTCGAGCAGCAAGCTCTTCTGCCGGTGCCACCATCAGTATTGAGCCATCCATGCGCTTATCAAGACCTTTAATGCGCAGTACAACATCTAAAGCCTGATCCCATGGTACGCCATCTAAACGAAGCGTGATATTACCGGTTACTGAGTCACTCGTTACTAAGTTAAACTCGTTATAACCCGCTATTATTTGCAGTACCGCTCTGACCGAAATATCTTGGAAGTTTAAGGTCATTGGTCGGCCTTGATATTCTTTACCGCCATCTAAGTAGGCATTTTGCGTTTCATCTTTTTCAATCGTTAACGTTAAAATGTTATCTATTTGCTGGTAGGTAAAGGTAAAAGCCGCATTAGGCTCAATAACAACACGGCTTAAGCTATCTTCTTTAAAGGTTTCAATGGTACTTACAACAGTACCAAAATCTAATACATCTAGTTCATACAGTAAGTCGTCTAAAATATCTGTGTGATGAAACTCTGCAATTATTTTTCCACCACTTTCATGTACTTCTATCGCAGCTTGCGTGTCTTGCAAAAATACTAAAACTTTTGCTTCACCTTTTTCACCACGGCGAAAATCAATAGACTGAATACGGTTAATATAAGCACTTGATGCATCATAACCATTGCTGCTTTCATCAGAAGCTTGTTCAGTAAGCGGGTTATCAGACACGCGCAACGACACTAAGTTATTATTTACTTGTGTTTCGTATATTTTTAAACGCGCTAAATTTACGGTAACTTTTAAGCCTTGCTCTGTCAGTACGCTGCTTACACTATTAATACCCGCGTGATCGACCGGTACATTTTCAAGACCCTGCTCTAATTCGGCGCCTTCAAATAGCATTTCTATACGCGCTGGTGTGTTGTGTACTTGAATTTTAGGTTGTTGTGTTAGCTCTTCGTCAAATACAAGTTGTAACTCGGTCTCGCCTTTTAGCAAGGGGTTATAACGTACATCATAAAGTAGTGGCGCTGCACTGGCTGTTTTTGCAACAAAAAGAGCCAATATGACAAATAGCACCGCTTGAAAACGATGATGCCAAAGTACATCCTTATGCATGTGTGTTTTACCTTTTTTATTATTAATTTGCGCCATTATTTGCCGCCTCTAACATTTCTAATTTAGTCAGCCGCTCTTTCCAACAACCCGACCCATCAGGGATTAATTCTATTAACTCTACATAATCACTACTTACAGACTTAACTTTACCGTCATAGGTCCCTAAGTAATTATTTACCGTTACCCTGTGCAGCGTTTCATCAGCTGCGGTGATCAATGCCCACATTTGCCCGTTAGAGCCTAATGTACCTTTCATTGATAGATTATCGAGCGGGTACTTTTCTAGCGGCTCTCTCACTCTATCAGGGTCAGGGTGTAAACAGTTTTTAATTTGCGTTAGTTTATTTTGAATAATTTCAGGCTGTGGAGCCACAAAAGGGCTTCGTAATTGCGATGCATTATATTCAAAATGCTCAAACTGCGTTAATTCTGGTATTTTCTCAACTCTAGGCGTGGTACTAGCCTTTACTTGGTCAATAAACTCTTTTTGCTCAGACGTATCGTCGTTACAGCCTGCCAATAATAAAACAGACAATGATAATAAAGGGACTAATCTCACTTTTTAACCCCTTCTTCATAACGATACGTTTTTGCTACCACACTGAATGTTAGTTGCTTTTCGCCAGATGATACAATCGAAAAGTCATGTAAACTTACAATTCGTGGTAATTGGGCTACTTTTCCTACAAATTCACCAAACTCATGGTAAGTACCTATTACTTCAATTTTTATAGGCAGCTCGGTATAAAACTCTTTTTCAACCTCTGGTAACCAGCCGATTTTTAAAAATGTTAAACCGCTAGTAGTACCTACATAAGATAAATCATCTAACAGGCCAGGGGTTTCATTTGAGGTAGGTAATCGCTTTAGTAGTTGAGAAAACTTATCTTCCATTTCAACCATTTGCTGGCGATATATATCAAGCTTACTGGCTACGGCATACTTTGTTCTGTAAGTACTGCGCAGCTCTACTTCTTTTGCTACCGCGTTGTGATAACTGTCTATTTCATCAGACACTAATAAGCTGTAACTAAAAAACAGGACTAAACCGGCTATAAATAAACAGCAAATTGCTTTTACTGCAACGGGCCACTCACCAATGTTGTCGAGCTCAATTTCATTCCAATCTATTTCATTTAAGGCTTTTAAATCAAGGTTCATCACTTACCTCACCAATTTCATCAAATGGTTTTACGTAAAACTCCATATTAAAATCACTGAGTAACCGTGATGTTTGATCGCCTGCCACAATACCCTGCATGGTCGGTCTTTCTAACAAATATGAACCTTGCACCTGACGCAGCATAGTAGACAAGCGGTTGTTTGATTCACTACGCCCTAGCACATGTATTTGACTGCCGCGGCGCTCTAGTTTAGTTAAATATACCCCTTGAGGAACAATTTTTGCCACCTCATCCATAATTTGAGTGCCTAAGTTACGGCTGCTTTGTAGCTCTTCAATTAACCGCATACGTTGTTGTAAGTTTTCTTTTCGCTTATCGAGATCTCTAATCTCACTAATTTTTTTATCAAGCATGCTAATTTCAGAGCTTAAATAATTATTTTTTAAATTTTGGCCATCCTTTAAACCAGAATAAAAAGAGCTAAGTAAGTACATACTTGCAAAACAGACAATAACAACCGCGATTAAAATTGTTATAAATTTCTTTTTTGATTCTTCTCGCTGTAGCTCTCGCCACGGCAATAGATTTATATGTGGCATGATGAAAAGCTCCTTAATGCCAAACCAGTAGCAATTGCAAACTGCGTTCTATTTCGCTGCATTATATTTCTATCTACTTTTGGCGAAACTTCCATATTTGCAAATGGCTCAGCTACCACGGCATGAATACCTAACTCTTCAATTAACAATCTATCTAAACCGTCAATCATCGATGTACCGCCGGTTAGCACAATATAATCTACTTGATCTTTACCTGTGGTTGTTAAAAACATTTGTACCGCACGGCGCACTTGTTGCAATAATGATGTTTGAAACGGTGCGAGCACTTCAAAGGTATAATTTGGGGGTAAATCACCCGTTGTTTTGCCAATTTCTGCCTCATCAAAGCCTTTGTTATAGTAAGACACGATACTGTTAGTGTACTGGTCCCCACCAAACACTTGGTCGCGGGTATAAATTGTTTCTCCCGCTTGAACAACACTCACCAACATCAAAACAGCACCAATATCTACTACGGCAACACACTTATTAAAGGCATCACTTGGTAATTGCTGATAATACACATCCATTGCTCTACTTAGCGCATAGCTTTCAACATCAACCACTTTAGCGGTTAAGTTTGCCGCCTCAAGTGCGCCCACACGAGCTTCAACACTTTCTGTACGCGCAGCAGATAACAGCACATTCATTTTACTCGGATCGGCTTCGTTGGTAGAAAGCTTTTCGAAATCTAAACTCACTTCATCAAGGGGGTAAGGTATTAAGCTGTCAGCTTCTATTTCAATTTGCGACTCTAATTCAGCGTCACTTAATGAAACATCCATAAAAATAACTTTAGTGATAACGGTTTGCCCTGATACAGCCACTGCTGCTGTTTTTAAAGATTTTGGTAGTTTTCTTTTTAATTTTGTAATTATGTTACCAATTGCTTCAATATCCTGAATAGAGCGCTCGCTCATTGCGCCTTTTGGCATAGGTTCAATTGCAAGTGCTTCTAGTCGAAATCCCGTTTCAATTTCACTTAAAAGCACTGCTTTGATAGAGTGCGATCCGATATCAATTCCGACCATCGCAGTGGATGGCTTTTGAAATAGTTGACTTAGCATGTTTGCAACTTGACCTTTGTTTTAATAATAAACAAGTTATAATTTTTTTAGTAAAAAATATTATTCATTTTTTAATCAATATATACTAGCAGTCTAAACTCGCAATTGGGAGTCCATTTAGGGAAATATAAGTGATTTTATTAAAACGAACATTACAATTTTTTATCATTTGCACGTTAATTGGTCTGATAACTTTAATCAGCCTTTATTACTACGTTAAACCCGATATCCCCAGTGTGCAAGTTTTAAAAGACGTGCAATTACAAACCCCTATGCAAGTCTTCACAAAAGATGGGCTGTTAATTAATCAATTTGGTGAAAAACGCCGTATTCCCGTCACCATAGATAACATACCTCAGCCCTTAATTGATGCCTTTTTAGCAACAGAAGATAACCGTTTTTACGACCATATTGGTATAGATCCTATTGGTATTGTCCGCTCTGCTATTGTGTTAATTTCAACAGGTGAGAAAAAACAAGGTGCAAGTACCATTACTATGCAGCTTGCTCGTAACTTCTTTTTAACACGAGAAAAGGCGTATATTCGTAAAGTTAAAGAGATTTTTATAGCTCTACACATTGAAAGTGTATTAACTAAAGATGAAATTCTTGAGCTATACCTTAATAAAATAGAACTAGGTAATCGTGCATTTGGTATTGGCGCAGCGGCACAAGTTTATTATGGTAAAGAGTTAAAAGACCTCACCCTTGCGCAAATGGCAATGATCGCAGGTTTACCTAAAGCCCCTTCGGCACTTAACCCAATTCGTAACCCTATTAGAGCAAAAGCACGCCGCAATGTAGTGCTTGGTCGCTTACTTACAGAAAACTATATAACGCAACAACAATACAACGAAGCGGCAAACCAGCCTATCACTGCTTATTTTCACGGTGCCGAGATAGACCTTTATGCCCCTTATATCTCTGAGATGGTTCGTGCTGAGATGGTTAAGCGCTACGGTGTAGAAAAAGCATATAACTCTGGCTTTAAAATATTTACCTCTGTGGAGTCTAAAGTTCAAAAGGCTGCGCAAACAGCTTTAGTTAATAATTTACATAACTACGATATGCGTCATGGCTTTCGTGGATCTGTAGACATGCTATGGGATCCAGAAACACAGCCCGCCTTAAGTGAGCAGCAAATTGTAGAAAAGCTAAAACCAGTTAAAGAAATAGCTGATTTGCACGCTGGCGTGGTGTTAAATGTGGCAGAGAAAACCGCTGACGTTATTTTAAAGAATGGCCAGCGCACCACACTTGATTGGGATAATTTAAAATGGGCGCGTAAATACATTACCCGCTACCGCCAAAGTTTTGCCCCTAAAGCCGCTACTGACATTCTTACCCCTGGTATGCAAATATGGCTGCGTAAAAATAACGACGACAGTTACCTGCTAAGCCAAATACCAGAAGCTGCCAGTGCACTTGTTTCACTCGACCCACAAGATGGTCGTATTAAAGCCATAGTAGGCGGTTACAGTTTTGAGCAAAGCCAATACAACCGAGCGGTACAAGCTAAACGCCAAGTTGGATCTAATATCAAACCCTTTATTTATTCTGCTGCACTCGAAAATGGCTATACATTAGCCTCTATATTAAATGATGCGCCAATAAACCAATGGGATAAAAGCTTAGGTGTAGCATGGCGACCAAAAAACAGCCCAGCTGTTTATAATGGCCCTATACGTATACGCCGTGCATTAGCACAATCTAAAAATGTTATTTCTGTACGTTTACTCCGTGGTGTAGGACTGCAGCGCACGGCTGATCACTTACTTAAGTTTGGTTTTAAGGATGCTGATATTAACCGCAGTGAATCGTTAGCATTAGGGAGTGCATCAATCACGCCATTAGAGCTTGCTCGCGGCATGAGCGCATTTGCTAATGGTGGTCATTTAATTGAACCTTACTTTATATCTGAAATTCAAGATGCCTATGGCAATGTACTATTTAAAGCAAACCCAGCGCTTGCTTGCGACGAAGACGAGCTACTACCCGTCTCTCAAGAAATGGATAGTTTTGCCAACAATAACTTAGATACCGCTACAGCAGATGAGCAAGCCATGCAACCTCGTTGTGCACCGCGTGTTATATCAAAACAAAATGCGTTTTTAATTGCTGAGGCTATGCACAGCGCAGTATGGGGTGGCGGTAGCTGGACACATAAAACAGGCTGGAGCGGGACAGGTTGGCGTGCGCAAGCATTAGATAGGCGCGATCTATCGGGTAAAACAGGCACAACCAATGACTCTGTTGATACCTGGTTTAGCGGCTTTAACCGCAATGTAGTGACTTCGGTATGGGTTGGTTTTGACAACCCAGGAAACTCACTAGGACGTTCAACCTATAATAACAACCTAGATAGCAGCCAAATTTCTGGTGCTGAATCAGGAGCTAAAACGGCACAGCCAGCTTGGGTTGATTTTATGAAAGTTGCCCTTGAAGGCACACCAGAAGCGCCAATAGAGCCTCCTGAGGGACTCGTTTCAATTCGTATCGATTTAAAAACAGGTTTGTTAAGTCATAAAAACGACTACACCAGTCGCTTTGAATATTTTGAAAAAGGCACAGCCCCTACAAAATATGTACTGTCTCAGCCAACTGATATTTTTGAAGAAGATACAAAAACCGAAGAAGAGCTATTTTAATCATAGTGAAGAAAACAAAAACGGCAGCTTACACAAGCTGCCGTTTTACTATTAATATTTAGCTGCGCTATTTTAGGTTTTTAACTAACCAATATAAATCAGAGTGAACTCCAGCGGCGGTCACTTCTTTGCCTGCCCCAGGGCCTTGTATTACTAGGGCGTTTTCGTTGTACCACTGGCTATTAATAACAAAGATATTATCGCCAGGTGTTAAGTTAGCTAAGGCATCCCCTTTAGGTGCGTAAGTTATACCTACCTTCGCCGTAACTTTACCCTGTTCTAATGCCAACAAACCTGTATACCTAAGTACAGCATCTTGTGCATTTGCCGCATCGGCATGGTGCTTAATAAAGGTATTTAGCTTATCTTTGTTCGCTAAAAAGTCATCCCACGAACCTTGGGCTAACTCATCAGGCATTAATGCTTGTAAGCTTATATCATCTAATTCTAATTCAATGCCAAGCTCGCGCGCCAATATCAATAATTTACGTTGCATATCGCGGCCCGATAAATCCTCGCGGGGATCAGGTTCTGTAAAGCCCATTTTTTGCGCTTCAAGAACAAGGTCAGAAAATGCCACACTGCCATCGTACTTACTGCATAACCACGAGAGTGTGCCCGAGAAAACACCTTCAATACGGGTAATTTTATCGCCACTATTTTGTAAATCGGCCAACGCAAAGTTAATTGGCAACCCTGCCCCTACACTGGTGTTGTAGCGCCAATGCAAGTTACGCTCGCTAATACTTTGGCGCAGCGCGTTATACCAGTTTGATGCAGCAGTGCCCGCGTACTTGTTAGCACTTATTAAATGACAGTCTCGCTCAACAAAGTCGGTATATAATTGGCTAAATTGCTCACTTGCCGTTATATCAACAACCACTTTATGCTCGTAATCAAGTTCGTTTAACGCACTTAATAAATCAGCCTGCTCATAAGCAACGGCATTATGCTGCCACTGTTTTTTCCATTGTCCAAGCGTAATACCCGAGGCATTAAATAGCATATATTGCGAGCGAATTAACCCAACTAGCTTAATACTATAATCGCCCGACAAACGCTTAAATTGAGTATCTAGCTGGCTTAAAAATTCATCGCCTACATTACCTAAACCAGCTACAACCAGTGCAACTTCTTGACCTTTATTAATTAGTTTTTCGTGTAATAAACTCAGTACATCGCTTTCTATTAACTGATCAGTTAATAGCAATGTATAGCCTGTATCTTGATGAATAAAACGAGGGTGAATACTTTGCTGATTTAAAACCTCAGCCGCTAATGTACTTAGTGTGTAAACATCTTGCGTAGGCGCAACCACCGCGCAGCCGTTTAAATTAGACTCACTTATGCTTGCTCGCCCAGCAAAATAACTCACTACTTGATGCGTAGCACCCGCAGGCACCACTAAGTATGTGTCGCCGTTGTGTATAAAATGATGAAGGCTATGTTGAATAAGTTGGCTAACATGTGCCACTTCACCTGCGTTAAGACCTTCAACGAGCAGTAAATCAACGTTTTGCAATGTAGTTATAAAACGTTTTTGCTTAGCTTTGCCTTGTTTTACAATATCGGTAGGGGCAGCTTGCACATCAAAACTACTGCGTACAGCCAACTTAATATTACTGTTTTTTAAAGGCGAAAGCGTTTTAGCATGTAAAACAGGATTACCTAATCTAGCTAATAAGTTAGCTTGTTCACGGCACACCTTGTTGTACTTAATCGCTTTTTCAACTTTTCGTGGGTCGGCACTAAACACCCCTGGCGTATCAGTCCAAATACATACATTATGTGCATCGCAATAATTGGCTAATAAGGTGGCGCTGTAATCACTGCCATTGCGCCCAAGCGTAACCGTATTGCCATCAGCACTTGCTGCGATAAACCCTGTTACTACATTAATCTTATTTGCATCAATAATTTGGCTACATTGCTGCTTGTTTTGCGCATGCAAAAGCTCTCCGCTTGTTACACTAAACAGCGCTCTAGCATCATGAGCACACGCTTGAATGTTTAATTGCGTTAAATAGGCTGCTAGTAACCGCGCAGACCACAGTTCACCATGCGCCAGTAACGCCGCCTCTTGCAACTGTTGCTTACTGGCTTGCTCTGCTACGTCACTTAGTTCTTGCGCTAACACAGCTAAAGCCGTGTGTTTAGCGTCGGCTTTTAATAGCTTTTCAATTAATACTGTTTGATGATTACTCAATTGCAGTAAAATATCAGCAACGGCTTGCTTATCTTGCTGTTGATAACTTTGCCACAGCGAAACCAAGGTATCGGTGGTTTTACCGGCAGCAGATACAACCACGCAATCTCCAGGCTGTGTGTGGCCAATAATAATTTTTGCCACACTTTTATAACGCTCGCTCGAGCTTAAGCTCGAGCCGCCAAATTTATGTACACTTTTTACCATACTCAATCACCACAATGCCGGGTGAGCAGCCTGTTGCTTTACATCACCATTGGCATTGCCTGCAGCTTTACCAACACGGCCTACATTTTTGTTTTGCCCTGGTTTAACTAAATTAAATACACGCTCAAAATCAGCCAATAAGTCTTCTATATCTTCAATACCGACCGAAATACGAATTAACGTATCGCCCACCCCCGCCTCAAGACGCGCTTTAGGCTCCATACCAGCATGAGTCATGGTCGCAGGATGGCAAATTAAACTCTCAACCCCACCTAACGATTCAGCTAAGCTAAATTCTTTAAGGCTTGTTAAAAACGCCGCAGCATCATCCACATCACCCTTAATATCAAAACTAACCATGCCACCAAAGCCAAGTTGCTGGGCTTTAGCAAGCGTATGTTGAGGGTGCGATTCAAGGCCTGGGTAGTAAACTTGGCTAACATACTCAGAGCTTTCAAGGTATTTAGCAATCGCTAGGGCATTTTCTTGGTGCTGTCTTAAACGCACATTTAAAGTACGTAAACCGCGTAACGTTAAATAGCTATCAAATGGAGCGCCGGTAATACCAATGTTATTGGCCCACCAAGCAAGCTCGTCACCAAGCTCTTGTGTTGCAGCAACAACTGCACCGCCTACAACATCAGAATGGCCGTTAATATATTTGGTGGTAGAGTGCACAACAATATCTACGCCAAACTTAATTGGGTTTTGCAATGCCGGTGATAAAAAGGTGTTGTCGGCAGCCACCAATGCCCCGCACTGTTTTGCTATATCCGTCACGGCTTTAATATCCGTTAAGCGCAGCACAGGGTTACTTGGTGTTTCTATCCAAATTAATTTAGGTTTAATAGTTAAAATTTGTGCTAAGTTTTCTGGTTTAGTTAAGTCAAGAACCTTTAACTTAAGTAGGCCGCGCTTCTCTAACGACGTAAATAAACGGTAACTGCCGCCATAACAGTCGTGTGGTATAACCAGCGTATCATCGTTATTTAATAACTGTGTGGCTAAATGCACCGCAGCCATACCCGTAGCGGTAATAATGCCGCGAGCACCACCTTCAAGTTCTGCTAGCGTTTCAGCTAATATATCGCGGTTAGGATTACCACTTCGTCCATAGTCGTATGCGCGTTTTGTATCAAAATCGGCAAACGAATACGTCGTCGATAAATAAATTGGTGGCACAACGGCACCATGATGTTTATCGGCATCTACGCCATTACGTACAGCAATGGTTGCTTTGTTTTTTTCGCTCATATTCGTCACCTAATTAATTTGGATGTTTAGACGTCTAAAAGAGTATGTTATCCATTATAATAAGTCAAAGCTTTTAAAGCTCTAGATGGCTAAAAACAACATCCATGTAAAGCTCTCATAAACCTTTATTTACTGTTACAGCCAGCTTATTAAGATAGATTGCTATCTATTATTTGACTATCTTTTTTAAAACGATAGAATTTCACGCATATTTACACGCTTTTTACGCCGTGTGAGAAATTAATAATCTGAGGCAACGATACATCTTATGGCTAAATGGAATGGTGAGTATATTCACCCATACGCAGAACACGGGAAAAAATCAGAGCAAGTTAAAAAGATCACCGTTTCGATCCCGCTAAATGTATTAAAAGTATTAACTGATGAGCGTACACGTCGTCAAATAAACAATCTGCGTCATGCAACAAATAGCGAGCTTTTATGCGAAGCCTTTTTACATGCTTTTACCGGTCAGCCGTTACCAAACGATGATGACCTTCGTAAAGATAACGCAGAAAAAGTTCCAGAAGAAGTGAAAAAAATAATGCAAGAAATGGGGCTCGAAGTACCTATTTTAGACGAAGAGTAGCCAAGTATTTACACTCGCTACTTTTTAGTCGCTTAAACAAAAAACCTCAGCCAAGCTGAGGTTTTTTATTTGCGGCTATTTAAGCCATGTAATTTTCAGGTAAGTCAATTTGCGCCACGCCCGATTCAACTGCCGCAATCGCAACCGCCTTGGCTATACGTGGTAATAAACGCGGGTCCATCGGCTTAGGAATAATGTAATCTGCGCCAAATTCAAGTTTATCCACACCTGCAGCTTTTAATACTTGCTCAGGCACTGGCTCTTTAGCAATGCTACGAATAGCTTCAACAGCGGCTATTTTCATTTCATCGTTAATTGCGCTTGCACGTACATCAAGTGCACCACGGAAAATAAACGGAAAACACAAAACATTATTAACTTGGTTTGGAAAATCAGAGCGACCCGTTGCCATAATTAAGTCTTTTCGTGCACTGTGCGCTAGCTCAGGTGCAATTTCAGGGTCTGGGTTTGAACATGCAAATACCACTGGCTTATCGGCCATCAACTTAAGATCTTCAGGTGCAAGTAAGTTAGGGCCCGATACACCTACAAATACGTCTGCATCAGCAATTACATCTTGTAGAGTACGCTTATCTGTATTGTTAGCAAAAAGCTGTTTGTATTCGTTTAAATCATCGCGGCGAGTATGGATAACTCCTTTACGGTCTAACATATAAATATGTTCGCGCAATGCACCACACTTAATTAATAGCTCCATACAGGCAACCGCTGCAGCGCCTGCACCTAAACATACAATAATGGCATCTTCTATTGATTTGCCCTGCACTTCTAATGCGTTAAGCATACCTGCTGCAGTTACAATAGCGGTACCATGTTGGTCATCATGAAAAACCGGAATACTGCAACGCTCAATAAGCGCTTTTTCAATTTCAAAACACTCCGGTGCTTTAATATCTTCTAAGTTAATGCCACCAAACGTGTCGGCAATATTAGCCACTGTATTTATAAAGTCTTCAGTGGTGCGATGCTTAACTTCAATATCAATAGAATCTAGGCCAGCAAAACGCTTGAATAAGAGCGCCTTACCTTCCATAACAGGTTTAGAGGCTAATGGCCCTAAATTACCCAAACCTAAAATTGCTGTACCATTACTGATCACCGCAACCATATTACCTTTACCGGTATATTTATATGCATTGGCTGAATCTGCTGCAATTTCTCGCACAGGCTCTGCAACACCAGGGCTATATGCTAATGCTAAATCTTGCACCGTTTCAGCTGGTTTTGTTAGCTCAATGCTGATTTTGCCTGGAACGGGGTGTGAGTGGTAGTGTAATGCTTGTTCACGAAAATCTGACATAACGCGATGGTATCCTGCAATTTAAGTTAAGTGAGAGGGAGTATGGGGCTAAGATACTCTTATTATTTTTAAATTCCAAGCAATATCAGGTCTATCCTGTTATATGCTATATCCGTTAATTTTAAGTGATTTATCAGCAACTTCGCTAAAAGTTATCAATTTTAAACAAATAAAAATTCAGTCAAAAAGTGCTTTTTGAGGTTCATTTTGCCCTGCCAATATTTTTCTAAAATAGCAGGATATTAAAATAGCAAAATGCACCAATATGGCGCGTTTATCACCGTTAAAAACAAATATCGCCACGATGAGCTCTTTTAGCGACTTGGTTAAAAACTAACGTATAAAAAATATAGAGAAGAATTGTGAGTTTGTCTGCAAAGGTTTATGCATATTCAGAATAAGAACAGGAAATAGTTATGCATAAGTAGTACGGCAATAATTGCTGATATTTCAGCAAAAATGCTAAATTTTAGGCACAAAAAAAGCACCCAAAGGTGCTTTTTTTACTAAACAGCAATAATTATTTTTTGCTGCTAAGTGCACCGAAGCGCTTGTTGAAGCGATCAACACGGCCGCCAGTGTCTAAAATCTTTTGCTTACCAGTGTAAAACGGGTGACACGCAGAACATACGTCTAGGTGAATGTCTTTACAAAGAGTAGAACGAGTTTCGAATTTGTTTCCGCATGAACATGTTGCAGAAATTACTTCGTACTTAGGGTGAATACCTTCTTTCATAGGAACCTCTAGTTAAGGCCGCATCGCTCTCCAAACCCGAAGTCTGGCACCATACGTCGTTAAAACAAATTTATAGGCCGCGGATTTTATCCAACTAGCTTGCCCCGCACAAGCTTTAATTACGCTTTTTGTCAAAAAAGTAACCAACCAACACTACACTGCCCATTTGCATGTAGGTTTTTAAGCTTATTTTTAGTACATTAAGCTATTACCCTTTATTACATGAGTTGTTATGCGCTTTGTTGAAGTTGCTATTAAAGTTCCGTTACCACGCACCTTTGATTATAAAATAGATGAACAACTTACCTCGCTCTCGGCGCCTATTATGCCTGGGATGCGTGTTTTAGTGCCTTTTGGGAATCAAAAGAAAGTAGCAGTTGTTCTTGCACTTAAAACGCATACCGACGTACCCGAAAACAAAATTAAAGCGGTTGCTGAGGTTATTGATCAAACCCCTATTTTATCTGCGCAGCATTTAGAACTGCTTAGCTTTACCGCCCGCTATTATTGCTACCCACTCGGCGAAACTATACACATTGCGTTGCCTAGTGCGCTTCGTCAAGGCGAAAACCCCGATAAAACCAGTATTAACATGGTTAGCCTTACCGAAAAAGGCGCGAAGGTTCCGTCGTTAAAAGCAAAAACCCAACTAAACTTATTAAAGCAACTCGCACAATCGGGGAAGTCGCCGGTAACCGAGCTAAAAGCGCTCGGCTTTAGTAAAAAAACAATAGATGCCTTAATAGATAAAGAACTCATAACCCAGAGCATTGAGCATGATAATCAATGGCAAAGCATTATGCCCACAGTTGGCACCAAGCCAGTACTTAATAAAGAGCAAGCCGTAGCATGCACAACTATAAATCAAAGTGTTGGCTTTAAGAGCTTTTTATTAGAAGGTGTGACAGGCAGCGGTAAAACCGAAGTGTATTTACAATGCCTAGAAGAGGTCCTTAAACGTGGCGAGCAAGCCTTAGTACTGGTGCCTGAAATAGGCTTAACGCCCCAAACCGTCAACCGATTTCGTCGTCGCTTTCCTGATACGCCAATTATGTTATGGCACTCAGCCCTAACCGATAACGAGCGCTTGCAAACATGGCGTTTTTGCGAAAAAGGCAGCTGCGCAATTGTAATAGGTACCCGTTCGAGCATTTTTCTCCCTTTTTTAAAGTTAGGAATGATAGTGGTTGATGAAGAGCATGACTCATCATTTAAACAGCAAGATACCTTACGTTACCATGCACGCGATTTAGCAGCTTATCGGGCATTTCAGCACAAAATACCGCTTATTTTAGGCAGTGCCACCCCAGCACTGGAAACACTGCACAAAGCTATAAACAACAAATACCAACTTTTAAGCCTTACAGAGCGCGCGCAAACGGCAACCGATAATCAGTTTATGTTGCTCGATATGAAAGGTCAGCCCGACCAAGCGGGTATTGCTCATGCAAGCCTTGCTACTATGCGCCAGCATTTAAACTGTGGTAAGCAAGTTATGGTGTTTTTAAATCGTCGTGGCTTTTCTCCTACGCTTATTTGTCACGAATGTGGCTGGCTCAGTGAGTGTAATCGCTGCAGCACCAGTGCAACTTTTCATAAAGCCATAGGCCAAATGATTTGCCACCACTGTGGGGAACAACACCGAGTTCCTCACCAGTGCCCTGATTGCGGTAGCACACAAATTTTTCCTAACGGAAAAGGCACAGAGCAAATTGAAGAGTTTTTGTCGAGTGAATTTCCCGAAACACCAGTCACACGTATCGACCGTGATTCAACCCGCCGTAAAGGGAGCTTAGAAAAAGCCCTTGAGGAGATAAACCAAGGTGGGGCGCGTATCCTAGTAGGTACACAAATGTTGGCCAAAGGTCATCATTTTGCCGATGTTAGCTTAGTGCTTATATTAGATGTAGATAGCGGTTTGTACTCGTGTGATTTTAGAGCTACTGAGCATTTAGCCCAGCTAGTGACCCAAGTTGCTGGGCGCGCGGGTCGCTCGGGGGAGCCTGGGCAAGTATTACTGCAAACCCACTTTCCTGAACACCCTTTATTGCAAGACTTGGTGAATAATGGCTACCAAGATTTTGCCCGTTTTGCTTTAAGTGAACGTGATGATGCCGACCTTCCACCCATTACCAATATGGCTATAGTTAGAGCACAAGGACATAGTATTAAGCTCGTTGTCGATTTTTTGACGGATTTGGTTCCTGTTAACGGTGTATCTGGTATACAATTGCTCGGTCCAATTCCTGCTCCACTAGAAAGAGTGGCAGGTATGTACCGGTTTCAATTGCATATTCAAGCGCAAGACCGCAAAGTATTGCATCAGTATCTTGCGCAAATGGTCGACTATTTAAGCACCAGCAAACTTGCCCAAAAAGTGCGCTGGAGCCTTGATGTTGACCCTATAGACATGATTTAGGTTAAAGCCAAATGGCACAGCACGATTATATTAATAAAAAACCAGCGGGTAGAAAAAATACCAAGCAAGCCCCTGCTAAAAAACCATTTCCTATACTTTTAGTTGTTATTACTGTTTTGCTTGTAGGTGGGTTTGCCTATGGCTTATGGTTTATTAAAAATAACGCCGACCCTAAGCTGGTTGAGCAGCAAGCGCACCCTAAAACAGCTGAAAAAGTAGAAATAGCTAAGCCTCGCGCGCCCAAGTTTATTGAAGAAATTAAAGAGCACGAAATCCAAGTAGAAGTAAGAGAAATTGAGCAAAAAGGCCCCTATGTTATGCAATGTGGGTCGTTTAGAACACATGAGCAAGCCGAAACCCTTAAAGCTAAAATTGCTTTTGCTGGCTTAATTTCTGAAATTAAAAAGACCACAGGTACTAATGGTGTTTGGTATAAAGTGCGTTTAGGCCCATATAAAACAAAGCGCCAAGCCGAAAGCGACAAAAACAAACTCAAGCGAGTGCATGTTGTTAGCTGCGGAATTTGGGGCTGGACTTGAAATTAGACCATTCACCCATATAACCTCATCATAATCGTTTTTTACAAGCTGCCCCCGCAGCTTGATGATGAGGAATAACATGACCACTATCGTAAGTGTACGCCGCGACAATAAAGTAGTAATTGGTGGCGACGGCCAAGTTTCGCTTGGTAATACCGTAATGAAGGGCAATGCCCGCAAAGTTCGACGCCTTTATAATGGTAAAGTAATTGCTGGTTTTGCTGGCGGTACTGCTGATGCTTTTACCCTTTTCGAACGCTTTGAAAGCAAACTAGAAATGCACCAAGGTAACCTAACTAAAGCCGCTGTAGAAATGGCCAAAGACTGGCGTAGCGACCGAGCCCTACGTAAACTTGAGGCGTTGCTGGCAGTTGCAGATGAAACCGCTTCACTAATTATCACCGGTAACGGTGACGTAGTGCAGCCAGAGAACGATTTAATTGCTATTGGTAGCGGTGGTAACTTTGCTCAATCAGCAGCCACTGCCCTATTAGAAAATACCGATTTAAGCGCTCGCGATATCGTAGAAAAAAGCCTTACCATTGCTGGCAACATCTGTGTATTTACCAACAACTTCCAAACAATCGAAGAACTATAATAGGACCCATTATGTCTGCTATGACCCCAAGAGAAATTGTACACGAGTTAGATCAGCATATTATTGGTCAAGCTAAAGCTAAAAAAGCCGTGGCTATTGCCCTGCGTAATCGCTGGCGTCGAATGCAATTAAACGATGACTTACGTAGCGAAGTAACACCTAAAAATATTTTAATGATTGGCCCAACAGGTGTAGGTAAAACTGAAATAGCTCGCCGTTTAGCTAAACTAGCAAATGCGCCTTTTATTAAAGTAGAAGCCACTAAATTTACCGAAGTGGGTTACGTGGGTAAAGAAGTAGAGACTATTATTCGCGATTTAGTTGATGTATCAATTAAAATGACCCGCGAGCAACAAACTAAAAAGTTTAAGCACCGCGCAGAAGAAGCGGCAGAAGAGCGTATTTTAGATGCACTTTTACCACCAGCTAAAGATCAATACGGTGAAACACAGCGTGATGACAACTCATCTACTCGCCAAACATTCCGTAAAAAACTGCGTGAAGGCCAGCTTGATGATAAAGAGATAGAGATAGATTTAGCGCAAGCGCAGCCAAATGTAGAGATTATGGCGCCTCCTGGTATGGAAGATATGACCAACCAGTTGCAGAGCATGTTTCAAAACATGGGTGGCGACAAACGTACTAAGCGTAAGTTAAAAATTAAAGAAGCCTTTAAGCTATTAACCGAAGAAGAAGCCGCCAAATTAGTTAACCCTGAAGAACTTAAAGAGCAGGCTATTTTTGCAGTAGAGCAAAACGGTATTGTGTTTATTGATGAAATAGACAAAATTTGTAAGCGTGGCGATTCATCAGGCCCAGATGTAAGCCGAGAAGGTGTACAACGCGACTTACTTCCACTAATTGAAGGCTCAACCGTTAATACTAAGCACGGTATGGTTAAAACCGACCACATGTTATTTATTGCATCGGGTGCGTTCCAAATGGCTAAGCCATCAGACATGATCCCTGAGCTTCAAGGTCGTTTACCTATTCGTGTTGAGCTTGAGGCACTGACTGCTGATGACTTTAAACGCATTCTGACCGAGCCACATGCTTCACTTACTGAGCAGCAACGTGAGCTACTTAAAACTGAGCAAGTCAATGTTGAGTTTAACGATGATGCAATAGAGCGCATAGCTAAAGCCGCTTGGCAAGTAAATGAGAAAACCGAAAACATTGGTGCTCGTCGATTACACACAGTAATGGAAAAATTAATGGAAGAAATCTCATACGATGCATCAGAGCAAGCAGGCTCTACCCTTACTATAGATGCCGCCTACGTAGAAAAACACTTAGGTGCACTTGTAGAAGATGAAGACTTAAGCCGCTTTATTTTATAAGCTAGGCAAAAATACTATACTAAAAGCCTCCGTATTGGGGGCTTTTTAATGGGACATATAAAATGAAACACGTAACAAAAGTGCATTATCATAGTGTGAGTAAAAACCTAGATGTTTACTTTGATGATGACAGTATGGCTGTATTTAGCAGCGAGTTTTTACGCGTTCACTCCCCTTCTGCTGAAGTGCAAGGGCATGGTGCAGAGCCAATGAAGTTGGTACTTAATAAACAACATGTAGGTATAAAAAAAATTGTACCGGTGGGGCATTACGCACTTAGGTTAGACTTTGATGATGGCCACAACAGCGGGCTATTTAGCTGGAACTACTTTGAAACACTACAAACACAGCACGAAACCTTGTGGGATAAATACCAAGCGCGAGTCGCCGAGCACGAACAAAACAAAGACAGCGTACCAATAAAGTTTGTTCCCTAAACATTATTGGCTTTTTAAACGCTACACTGTATTACACTTTAAACTTATCAATAGCCGCAAATAATACGCGCGCTTGCTCAGAGACTTCTTCACTGGTTTGCGCATTATTAACTGCATGCTCAGAGGCATCTTGGGCAATGTCTCTAATGCGTACTACATTTTTGTTAACCTCTGATGCCACCTGACTTTGCTCATCAATAGCAACAGCAATTTGAGTGCTCATTTCCATAATAGTTTGCACATCTTCGGTAATAGCACCAAGTAAGTCACCCGCTTTAATAGCTTGTGAAGCACTTTCATCACCTTGCGAGCGACATTGATGCATAATACTTACTACCTCTTGCGTGCGCTGCTGAAGAGTATTAATAATGCCTTCAATTTCACTGGTAGACTCTTGTGTACGTTGCGCAAGCGAGCGTACTTCATCTGCCACAACTGCAAACCCTCGCCCTTGCTCACCAGCACGAGCTGCTTCTATTGCGGCATTCAATGCGAGTAAATTAGTTTGCTCTGCAATGCCTCTAATAACATCAAGCACTGAGCCTATGGTTTCACCGTCTTTTTCAAGCTGCGATACCACACTTGATGCGTTACCTAACGACGAAGATAAATCGCGTATATGCTTAACCGTAGAGTCTACTTCGCTGCGCCCTTGCTGCGCACTTAAATTGGTTGACTCTGCTTTTTTAGCGGCAGCTTCGGTATTATGAGAAATATCCTGAATCGTTGCCTGCATTTGCGTAGCCGCAGTAGCAACCATATCCGCTTCGTGTAACTGCTCTTGCATGCCTGAACTTGTAGCTGAGGTGCTTTCTGATAAGTGCTCTGTTGCCACATTTAATGTATTAAGCGCGGTATTAACTTCGTTTATGAGGTTTTTAAAATCGCCTATTAAACTATTAAAGTCTGAGGTCATAATGGTAACTTCGTCATTACCTGTTTGCTCTATCATTACGCTTAAATCGTTATTACGGCGTATATCGTTGATAGTATGATACACCCTCTCAATAGGGATAATGATCGACTGACTAGTTAAGTACACCAACGCCAACACTATAACCCCTGAAATAACAAAAACTATAATGGCTATAAGTTCTGCTTGTTCAACACTTGTTTCAACTTGTAACTTAGTTGACTCAACGATTTCACTTACAACTTTGTCACTTTTTTCTACGTTAATACGCATAACGCCTAGTGCACCTGAGTCTAAATCTAGCCCTAGCTGCGTTTGTGCCTTTACAAGATTTTGAAAATCGCTTTGGTACGTATCTATTAAAGGGGTTATTTGCGACTTATAACTACTTAGTAAATCAGCTTGGGAAATTTTTTGTTTAAACGTACTAATAAGTTCGTTAAAGCGAGTTAAGTATTTTGCATCAAAGCGCAGCATAAAATCTTTCTCAGCGCGTCGCAGCTGTAGCATTACAGATAAAAGCTCAAAGTTATCTTGCTCTTTTAATAGCACCTCAACTTCGTGCACTGCATTTCTGAGCTTGCCATATAACCCATCTTTAGGGTTTAAACCTATCTGTTGCTGTAGCCTAACAACCTCCGAAAAGTTGTTATTGTAGTTAGTAATAAGCGCATGAAAATGCTCAATTTGTGCTGCAGTAATGCCTTGCTGCTGCATTACCTCCTGCAGCTTTTTAATTTTAGTGCTTAGCTGGTTAAAATCCTTATCAAATGATGTAAGTGCTTCCTGCTGCTTGTAAAAAAGAAAGTTTTTTTCATGCTTTCTAAGCTCTAGGGCGTGTACATTGAGCTCTTCTGCAAGCTGAATTGTTTTATTCAGATTAAGTGTTACGCGTGACTCATAAATTATCACACATAACAAAATGACCATTGCCAGACCGACTACCACTGCATTAAGTTGTAAACGCCTTTTAATGGTTAAGTTTTGTAAAAAATTCATTGAAAACACCTATATTTAATATGCACTAATAGTGTAGTACGTTATGGTGCTTAATTTTAAACTTTTTATTAACTTTTTTAGCATGTTGTTCATGCTTTTAGATTAACATTACCCCATAAATCTTTATGTAATGAGTGAGTGTCATGCCACTGCTTATTAAGTAGCCACTGCACCAAAGGAGCTGGATCACTGGGAAAATTAATTTGTTTGTTTTGCGGAGCACTATTCCAATCATCCAGCGCTTGCGGGTTCAAATAGTTCATTACATGGGCCATCTTCATCGCCAATAGTGTTTGTGCATTTGCATCTTGTTCAAACTGGCCATCGAGAGGTTTAAGTAATAATTTCTTCCCAAGCTTTAAGGCCTCACTTGCCAGTTCAAAGCCTGCATTACCAATTACGCCGCTGGTATTTGCTAAGTCGTTTAAAAACCCCGCTCGTGAAGGAGTGCGCAAATGGATATGACCAAGGGATTTGTCTTGCGCGTGTGGGTGGTAACAGTAAAACTCTTTTTCTGGAAAGTCCTTTAAATAATCAATAATGTTGTCGAGATTTTCGAAGGGTAAGTACACTAGCACTTTATTCATAACGGCGACCGGGTTGCCATGATCATGGTTTGCAATAAAGGGCGGTATAATATTGTCAGCAAAAGGTTGCCAATGTACGCCTAAATAAGTGCTTGCAGGGGCATAATGCTTAATAAGGGACTTTCTAAATAACCCCTGACCAAACATAGGTACACTGTTAGATAAAAAAGCCGCCTGGTGACTAATACCAACCACAGGTACGCCCGCTCTCTTTGCCGCCCAGGCTGAAATAGGCTCAAAGTCATTCAAAACAAAATCGTATTTTTTTACATCAAATGATTTTATATCGTTAACTAACTTGCACACTCGAGCATTTTTTAATGTTTGATAGCTTTTTACTTGGCCGTTTTTAGTGCTAAACGATAAACCCCGAAACGTTTTGTAATCAGCAAAGTCCTGCATATCAAAGTAGTCTTTATCAGGACGTCCGGAAAAAACGTAATCTACATCTATACCTAACTCTTTAAAACAACTTGCCATAACACGGGCGCGCGTAATGTGGCCATTACCTGTGCCTTGTATGCCGTATAATATTTTCATACAGGCACCACCAAAGCTAGCGCAAATAAACCACATGAACTGCCAATAACGGCGCCTATTATTATATCTGCCGGAAAATGTACGCCTAATACCACGCGAGAAACCGCCACCCCCGATGCCCAACTAAACCAAAGCCACGTATACTCTGCAAAAAAATGACTCAATATTACCGCAACTAAAAATGCTGCTGCGCTGTGTCCCGAGGGCAAACTAAATTTGTCACTAGGCACAATATACGCATTACTGACTAAGCAATCACAGGGGCGAATTCGGCCAAAGGTACGTTTTGCTAAAAAATAAATAGGCCTTTCAATTGCAAACCCTAGTAACACCGATATTGGCAACAACTGATGCTGCTCATTGGTACTTAGCCACCAAACAGTGCCACACATAAGTAAATATAAACCACCATTACCACTTTTAGATAAACCAAGCGCAGCCGTTTTTAGCCATTTGGGGGAATTGTAATTAAACAGAGTTAAAAAGAGTCGTTCATCCATTTGAGCCATTTTTTTAAGCACGTTATTGTCGTTCATTATTCACCCTTAGCTGCACAATATCTAACCATAGTTAAAGCTTAGAGGCAGAAAATAACAATTGAGTGACGCTTTTAAGACACTATTGTTGCCATTTCTAATTTCGGCATTTTTTGAATAAATTTACTGCTATTAAGTCGTTGTTATTGCATATAAGGAGGGTATACTGAGGGTAACTTATGTACCCTTTGAGGATAAAATAATGGATTACAGCACTTCTGACTTATGTGACTTTTTTGCCGATGTGGTTGACGTGCTTGAACCGATGTTCATCAACTTTGGTGGTCGACACACGTTTGGCGGCCGAATTAAAACGGTTAAATGTTTTGAAAATAATGAACTGATCCGTGAAATACTCTCACAAGACGGTACCGATCAAGTGCTACTTATCGATGGTGGTGGCTCAACACGACGCGCTCTTATCGACATTGAACTTGCAGAACTTGCGCTTGATAACAACTGGAACGGCATAATTGTATTTGGTGCGGTGCGTCATGTAGACGAGCTTGAAGAAATTGATTTAGGTATTCAAGCGATTGCCTCTATTCCTGTTGCCGCCGACAGCGAAGGCGCTGGTGAAGATGGCATTGGCGTTAACTTTGCTGGAGTGTCGTTTTTTGATGACGATTTTATCTATGCAGATAGTACTGGCATTGTATTATCAGCAGAAGAACTTGAACTAGAAGTTATCGAAGAATAAAGTAACAAGCAGTGCTCAAAAGAGCACTGCTTACGTCACCACGAATAATTTTTACTGCTCAATACGGATTCAATACAGTGCACCCTACCTTAAAAGTGTATGATGAATACGCCGTTAAACCCTATTGCTCCACACGCGCTAACGAAACAAAAACCTGGCAGTCTGTTGCCCTATTAGACACCCACGTAAATGTACAACAAGCACTTAACGATGCAGCGCAATTTGGTATTCGCTACGTATTAATTGGTATATGTGAAGATATAGGCCCTCGCGCTAATATAGGCAATGGCGGCTCACATCAAGCTTGGCCGGCTTTTTTGCAATACTTTTTGAACCAACCAGTTAACCAGTTTAACGCAACTCATCAGGTATTGTTGTTAGGCGAAATTGACGTTGATGATTTGATGGAGCAAGCGCAAGGCTTAAATAACCAGCATGCTGAAGAGCTGGCTCAATTACGCAAACTATGCGCAACAATAGATGAGCGAGTAGAGGCGGTATTAACGCTTATATTTAATGCGGGCCTTGAGCCTATTATTATAGGCGGTGGGCACAATAATAGTTTTGGCATACTCAGTGCTTTAAGTAAACATAATAGGGCTTGTGTTAACGCTATTAATTTTGACCCCCATGCAGATTTACGGCCTTGCGAGGGCCGCCACAGCGGCAATGGTTTTAGCTATGCTTTGAAAAAAAATGCATTGCAGCAATATCATATTATTGGCCTGCATGAGCAAAAAAATAACCAAGCCATTTTTGACTTAATCGCACAAAATCAATGTAGTTATCACAGCTATCAGGCTATTAATATACGCCGAGAAATATCACTAACCGATGCCGTACAGCACGCCTTAGCAGGGTTTAATAATGCGCCACTGGGTATTGAGCTCGACCTAGACAGCATTTCATTTTTACCGGCCAGCGCGTATACATGCTGCGGCTTTAGCGTTAGTGATGCTGAGCATTATGTGTATTTAACAGCAAAACATAGCACTGCCCGCTACCTACATTTGTGTGAAGCAGCACCGCTAAATCATCCAGCAGGGTTAACAGCCGGTATGCAAAGCTGTGGGCAAATTATTAGCGCATTAGTTAATGCCTACTTACATGCAAAAACCCATTAATTGTAATTAGCTTAATTACCCGCTGTATTTTTTAAGGCCGCCGAATTGCCTTACTGGATTAGCTTATTGAGTTTGGTGAGCCTGCCACTGCTTTAACCAACTCATTAAGCCAATGCTACTTAATGGGTGGCCAAAATAATAACCTTGTGCCGCATGCGCTTTTAAACTTTTTACAAACTTTAATTGGTCTAAGGTTTCAACGCCCTCAAAAATAACCTTAGTATTTTGTTGGTTATGCATTTCAACCATACCGCCAACTAGGCTTCGAATATTATTTTGATTGCTAAAATCTGCAGTAAGCGATGGCGCCACCTTAATGTATTCAACAGCTAAATTTGGCAGCTTAGAAAGAACAATGGGGTTATCGCCTAACCCATCAACACATATTTTTAAGCCGATATTATTTAATCGGGCAATCATCGCACGGCCCTTATCATCTAAATCCGTAAATATATGCAGCGGGCATTCAACAATTAAATCACCGTGTTGTAAGTTATGCTCGCTCACCACACTATCTACAAACTCAACAAATTCTTCGTTAAGCATTTCAGGGCCAAACAAGTTAATGCTCAGCGGTATAGCAATACCCTCTATGCGCAACGCCATAGCAAGCTCTGCAGCCCGCTCTATAACAAATTTAGCCAGCGGGTAAGCTAAGCCCGCAATATGAATATCATCAATAAATCGGTGAGCAGATAAAATACCTTGCTGGGGATGTTGCCAACGCAGTAGGAGCTCTAAAAATTCAATTTGGCCGTCATCGTTACGAATAATAGGCTGAAAATAAAGCTCAAGCTCGCTTACAAAATCAATATTAGCCAACTCTTTTAAACGCGCTTGCTGCTCGAGTTGTTCAACCATCATTTGTTGATGGTACACAACTATTGCTTTTTTAGGCTGACTATCAAGGGCTAAATAAGCACACGATACTAAGTTATCAAAGTTAGCATCTTGCTCATCGCAATTAACGTAACTCGCCCTTGCTTTTACCTCTACTGTACAATTAGCAACATTAAACGGCTTAAGTGTTGCACCAATAATTTGCTCAATAATGTGCTCATGGCTGTGTTTGTGCACTGCTAAACTGCAAATAAAGGCAAAGTTAAGACCGCCTAAATGTGCCAACTTTTCATAGCCACCTAAATCAATCACATCGTCGTTATTTAGTAAGTCTTTTATCCTATTGGCTGATTGTGCCAACAACAAATCACCAAAATCTCTACCAATGTGCTGATTAACTTGCTCAAACCCTTCTAAACGTACAATCACCAGTGCAGCTTCTAGCTGTTTTTCTTTACACCAGCTGTAATAACCTTGGCGTAACTGTTGTTTATCTGCAAATGCAGCAAGAGGAGAGTCATCTTGGTATGGCTCAGGCTCATTGATGTTATGCGAAACTTCAACTTTTGGCTCTTCTTCATCGCTCATTAGCCCTACAAGCGCTAGCAGAATAATAGCCACCACCACCCAAAATAGAGGGACGTCCATTAGTAAATGCGCTGAAAACAACACCACAAAAAGCAACCCTGACACGGCGCTTGTGATAATCATGCTCCAATTATTACGCTCAAACGCTTGCCATAAATGAAAGCAAAAACCAAAAGCGAGTAATATTGCTAACCAAGCAGCGCCGCTACTTAAAATGGCTAAACCAACTGCGCCTGTACATAAGTAACTAAATTTAATACTGGTATTTTTCACCGCAAATAACGTAGCGACCATCGCCATTAACAGCGCGCCGCTAAAAAATATAGGAAAGTTACTGTCAGTCAAAATACTCAAGCTTACGCCACTCCATTAGCTATAAAATTTAATAAAAGCATGTTAAATATGGACAAAAATAATACAAACTAATTAATTCTACCCAAAATCCATAGATTTAACAGTTTATTTACGCCAAATTGGTAACTTAATTGCGAAGGGTGACTTATTTGCCAGTGCGCAATATCTGCCCTTGCACCAATTTTTAGCACGCCTCTATCTTTTAACCCTAGCGCTTGTGCTGCACTGCGCGTTACTCCTGCGAGTGCCTGCTCAGGGGTAAGCCTAAATAAAGTACATGCCATATTCATCATTAATTGCACAGAGCATAAAGGCGAGGTCCCTGGGTTAAAGTCACTGGCAATGGCGATAGGCACTTTGTATTTTTGCAGCAAATCGATGGGAGGAAGCTGCGTTTCACGTAAAAAATAAAAAGCCCCAGGTAATAACACAGCCACAGTACCAGCCTCAGCCATAGCCTTAACGCCGCTTTCATCAAGATACTCAATATGATCAGCCGAAAGGCCTTTATACTCAGCCACCAGCTGCGCGCCCTGCTGATTAGAAAGCTGCTCAGCATGGCATTTTACCGGCAAGTTATGTTTTTTAGCTGCATCAAACACTTGTTTTGTTTGTGCATGACTAAAGCCTACATTTTCACAAAATACATCCACAGCATCTGCAAGGTTATTAGCCACTATTTGCTCAAGCATCTGTGTACATACTAAATCAATGTATTCATCTGCACGGCCTTTGTACTCGGGGGGTAACGCATGCGCACCTAAAAACGTGGTTTTAATATCAATAGGGTGATGCTCATTAAGCAAACGCGCCACTTCTAAAATTTTTATTTCGTTTTCAACATCAAGCCCGTATCCCGACTTTATCTCAGCAGTCGTCACGCCCTCGGCAAGTAAAGTGTTTAAGCGATCTTTTGCATCAACAAATAACTGCTCATGATCTGCCGCGCGAGTGGCCCTAACGGTACTGGCAATACCACCACCTTGTGCAGCTATTTGTTCATAGCTTGTACCTTGTAAGCGCTGCTCAAACTCCTCTGCTCGGGAGCCTGCAAATATTAAATGTGTATGGCAATCAATAAGCCCAGGTGTTAACCATTGCCCTTTAATACTTAATGTAGGGGTTGCAAAGGCATCAAAACTGGGTAAGTTTGATTGCTCACCTAACCATACAATTTCGCCATTTTTAATCGCCAGTGCCGCATTTTCTATCGCCCCATAAGGTGCGTCAATTGTGCTATCCATGGTTGCTATGTTGGCATCTGTCAATAATAAGTCGAGATCTTCTAAGACATAACCCGTTGTTTTATTTTGCATACTTAGCTCCCTAATGTGCTTAAAATACAGTCTAACAATACACCTTGTATATACAAGGTAATTATGCCATCTTTATTAAATAGTTTATTTTAAATACAGCTAATAATAAGTAATGACCACTCCTAAATTTGCACAAATAAAACAATTTATCGTCGATAAAATAAAAAATGGCGCATGGCAAGAAAACCAACGTGTCCCCTCAGAAAACGAGCTTAGCAGCCAATTTTCTGTAAGCCGTATGACCGCAAGACGTGCACTGAGCGAATTAACAGATGCCGGTATTTTAACGCGCAGCCAAGGATTAGGTACGTTTGTAGCAAGTTTTAAATCGCAGTCATCTCTACTCGAAATTAAAAACATCGCCGATGAAGTAAAAGAGCGTAACGGGCATTACAGCTGTAGCGTGCACGTGCTTGAATCTATCAATGCAGTTGCCCCCATCGCCATTGCGCTTGGCGTTGAAGTAGATAGCGTGGTGTATCGCAGTGTGCTGGTACATAACGAGAACGACAAACCACTGCAAGTTGAAGAGCGATTTGTAAACCCAGCTTTAGCCGCGGGTTATTTACAACAAGACTTTAGCGCCCTCACCCCGCATGAGTACTTATCGAGCGTAGCGCCACTCACACAAGCACGCCACACAGTGGAAGCGGTTATGCCTAACTCGCAAATGTGCCAATGGCTTAACCTGTATAACGAAGAGCCCTGCTTACAGGTTATTCGTCGTACTTGGTCTACAAAAGGCATAGTGAGCTTTGCTCGCTTAGTATCACCGGGCAGTAAATACCGTTTGGGCGGGCATTTAACATTTAAAAAGTAATAACAAGGTAACGCTCAAGGGCGTTTTTTTTAGCTGACCATCTTGTATATACAACAGGAGAAATTCATGAACAACCGGCTCGACACACACCGTGAAATCCGTGCGCCTCATGGCGATAAAATTAGCGCTAAAAGCTGGCAAACCGAAGCCGCTAAACGCATGTTAATGAACAATTTAGACCCTGAAGTGGCAGAGCACCCTCATGCGTTAGTAGTCTATGGCGGTATTGGCCGAGCAGCAAGAGACTGGCCAAGCTTTGATAAAATAATTGAAACCCTTGATAGGCTCGAAAACGACGAAACACTGCTTGTGCAATCGGGCAAGCCCGTGGGCGTATTTAAAACCCATGAAAATGCGCCGCGAGTTCTCATTGCTAATTCTAACCTGGTACCGCATTGGGCAAATTGGGAGCACTTTAATGAGCTCGATAAAAAAGGCTTAATGATGTATGGGCAAATGACCGCGGGCTCTTGGATTTACATTGGCTCACAAGGCATAGTGCAAGGCACTTACGAAACCTTTGTAGCAATGGCAAAACAACACTTTGGCGGTAATGCGCAGGGTAAATGGGTTTTAACCGCAGGTCTTGGCGGTATGGGAGGTGCCCAACCACTCGCCGCGACGATGGCCGGTTTTAGCGCATTAGTTGTGGAATGCGACGAAACCCGTATCGATTTTCGAATTAAAACTGGCTACGTTGATGTAAAAGCCACGACGCTTGAGCACGCACTTAAACTTATTACCGATGCGTGTATTAAAGGTAAGGCCCTATCGGTAGGCCTATTAGGTAATGCCGCCGATATTTTTACTACCCTAGCAAACAGCAACATTATCCCTGATATCGTGACCGACCAAACCTCAGCGCACGACCCACTCAACGGCTACCTACCTCAAGGTTGGAACATGCAAGATGCGGCAAAAATGCGCAAACAAAACCCACACTCGGTTGTTAAAGCCGCTAAGCAATCTATGGCAGTGCAAGTTAACGCTATGCTAGCACTGCAAAAAGCAGGTGCTGCCACTACTGATTACGGCAATAACATTCGCCAAATGGCATTTGAAGAAGGCGTTACTAACGCGTTTGATTTTCCGGGGTTTGTGCCAGCTTATATCCGCCCGTTATTTTGTGAAGGAATTGGCCCATTTAGGTGGGTTGCACTTTCGGGCGACCCCGAAGACATTTATAAAACCGATGTAAAAGTGAAAGAGCTTATCCCAGAAGATACCCACTTACATAACTGGCTTGATATGGCGCGTGAGCGCATTCAATTTCAGGGTTTACCAGCACGTATATGCTGGGTAGGTTTAAAAAATCGAGCTCGCCTTGCACTGGCTTTTAACGACATGGTTAAAAATGGCGAGCTTAAAGCACCGGTTGTTATTGGTCGCGATCACCTCGATTCAGGCTCAGTAGCAAGCCCGAATCGTGAAACAGAAAGTATGCTAGATGGCTCAGATGCCGTATCTGATTGGCCATTACTTAATGCTTTATTAAACACCGCAGGTGGTGCAACGTGGGTATCGCTGCATCATGGCGGTGGGGTTGGCATGGGTTTTAGCCAGCACGCAGGTGTGGTTATTGTTGCAGATGGCAGTGAACAAGCCGCACAGCGCATAGCCCGCGTACTTTGGAATGACCCTGCCAGCGGCGTTATGCGCCATGCCGATGCAGGCTACGACATTGCAAAAAATTGTGCGCAAGAGCACCACCTAGATCTCCCTATGCTAAACAAGGAATAGTCATGATTTCACACACTCTCACACCCGGGTACCTTGATTTAAACACCCTAAGAAAAATTAATGACTCAGCTGTTAATTTAAATTTAGAAAACAGCGCCGAGGCACAAATAGCGGCCAGTGCACAAACCGTTCAAAACGTAATACATAAACGCCAAACGGTGTACGGTATTAATACCGGCTTCGGCTTATTAGCCAATACAAAAATAGCAGATGACGAGCTTGAGCTACTTCAACGTAGTATTGTACTTTCGCACGCTGCCGGTATTGGTGAGCTCATGGACGACAGCACAGTAAGGTTAATGATGACCTTAAAAATAAATTCTCTATCTCGGGGCTACTCGGGAATACGCCTTGAGGTGATTGAGTTTTTTATTAAGCTACTGTGCAGCGAAGTGTACCCGTGCGTACCACAAAAAGGGTCTGTCGGTGCTTCAGGCGATTTAGCGCCTCTTGCTCATATGTGCCTACCGCTGCTAGGTGAAGGTAAAATGCGCCACAAGGGTCAAGTTATAAGTGCTGCGCAAGGGTTAAAAATTGCCAATCTTTCCCCCCTCACCTTAGGTGCAAAAGAAGGGTTAGCGCTGTTAAATGGTACACAAGCTTCTACCGCATTTGCCCTGCAGGGGCTTTTTAAAGCGGAAGATTTATATGCACAAAGCTGTGTTATAGGCTCTATTAGCATAGAAGCCGCAATGGGCAGCCGTGCGCCATTTGATGCACGCATTCATGACATACGGGGTCAACGCGGCCAAATTGATACGGCCAGTGTATTTAGAGAGCTACTTAGTACTCAATCGCAAATTAGCCAATCTCATGTAAACTGCGAAAAAGTGCAAGACCCTTACTGCCTGCGCTGCCAACCTCAAGTACTCGGCGCATGTTTAACACAAATTCGCCACGCCGCAGAAGTGCTGTTATGTGAATCAAACGGCGTGACCGATAACCCGCTGGTATTTGCCGATGTGGGCGATATTATCTCCGGTGGCAACTTTCATGCAGAGCCAGTCGCAATGGCAGCAGATAACTTAGCTATTGCGATTGCTGAAATAGGCGCACTGGCAGAGCGAAGAATCGCATTACTTATCGATTCAAATCTCTCAACACTGCCACCATTTTTAGTTGAAAACGGCGGAGTTAACTCAGGCTTTATGATTGCCCAAGTAACCGCGGCGGCACTTGCTTCCGAGAACAAATCGCTTGCGCACCCTGCCTCGGTAGACAGCCTGCCAACATCAGCAAATCAAGAAGACCATGTTTCTATGGCCACGTTTGCAGCAAGGCGCTTAAATGAAATGGGCAATAACACCTGCGCAGTGTTAGCGATTGAATGGCTTGCTGCTGCTCAGGGGCTTGAGTTTAGAGCCCCACTTAAACCCTCACCGCAAGTAGAAAAAGCAAAAGCACTGCTGCGTGAGCATGTAAGCTACTATGATAAAGACCGCTACTTTGCCCCCGATATAGACGCAACCAATACGCTTTTAGCACAAGGTAAATTGTGCGACTTTATTCATCACAACCCGCTACCATCGTATGTTAAATCCCATGCTGATAGCTAAAACCTAATGCCTCAATTGCTGAGCCTAGTACTTTGCGCTCAGCACTTTCATTTCTGGTAAAGGTTGGCATTTCGCCGCCATGCTCGGCACACTTTTGTGCATAATAATTCGCTTTAGTGGGGTGTGACGGGTTCACCACATTATAAATATTTTGCCCCGAATTAAAGTTTTCTATTACCGCAAAAATGGCGTTTATCACATCTTGTTGATGCACCATATTAACTACCTGCTGACTCGATGAATTTAGTTCTTTACCAGCAACAAAGCGGCCCGGCTCGCGATTCGGCCCTAACAACCCCGCTAAACGAAGTACCTTAGCGCCTTGTTCAAGCACCTTTTCTTCGCTATCGTACAGTTTTATTTGTCGCTCATTGGTACAACTTATTTCACTGCTTTCAGTGTAAACACCTGGCTCTTGATCGTACACACCGGTAGATGAGCATAAAATAAAGCCTTTGGCAGATAATTGTTTAGAAAGAGTAAGGGCTGCACTTAATGTTTCTGGGTAGTTACTTTCACTGTGTCTGCTTCGGGGGGGGATTGCACACACCCAGTAAGCATCGTGTAAATCTATTTGGTGTATTAGTTGTCCATCATTCAGTACAAATTGACGCTGAAAGTCTTCGGTGTGCTCATCACTTCTATGTGTACCTTGCACCTGCCAGCCCGCCTGCTTAGCTTGTAGGCACAAAGTATGACCCAACCAGCCTGCGCCTAATACTACTAATTTATTAGCTTTTGTTTCCATTTTTGCATAACCCTTCATTTTAAACGCATAATTAGTGCTTTTTATCTAACTTCATAGCGAATTAAAGTAAGATATGATTAGATATAACCTATTAAAAAACAATAATACGTGCACTTATGCTAAATAATTTATCATTACGGAAGAAAATATTATTATTGATTGGTGGTACCATCACCATTTTGCTAATTATTGCTTCAACATTTTTTGTAAATCACATCGCTAACCTTTCCAGAGTAAACATTGAGCGCGAAGCTCAAAGCTACCTTCAAAGCGAACAACTTTCAATGCAAAGCTACTTTGCAGAGTATGGCAAGCTGGTTTCTACGTTTGTTAATAACCCGCATTTGATTAACTTTTTTGAAAACTGGGATACTCGCGATCAGCCGATTAAAAACGCCCCCGGCTACAACGACGTTAATCAAGACTTTATCCGCATTAGCTCAAATGACGAAAATGTCCTATCGGCGTTTTTCGCATCAGCAACCACCGGTGAATACTTTAAAGAAAACGAGCGTACCAGCCATTACAATGGCCAGCCTTACTACGCTTATAAACGTGGTTGGTGGCAAGAAGCGCTGCAAATTAATAAACTTTACGTCGGCCCTATATCGGTCGATTTAACCACAGGCGTTGCCTCAGCAGTTGTACAACAGCCGGTATACAACGCACAGCGTAAACTTATTGGCATGGGCGGTGTTGATTTACAGCTTAATAAAATCAACGACATGGTTGAAGGTATCCGCTTTAATGGCCAAGGCTATGGTTTTTTACTCGATGGCAATCAAAAGGTTGTACACTTTTCAAATGCCACTGGCCATAAGCTGTCTAACACCGATGAAGGCCCCAAAGGCAAAGAAGGGCTAGATGGCCTCGAAAGCCAGTTTAGCAATACATCAGGTTTTACAGAGCTTAACACACAAATGCGTAATAACCTTGAAGGCAGCCAATTGGTGACCTTAAAAGGAGAAGAGTTCTATGTGGTGTATCATCGCTTACAACTAGAGCAGCCTTATCTAGATTGGTATGTAGGTATACTCATTCCAACCAGCATGATTGAAGCCCCCGTTAATGAAGCGGTTACCACCACAACCACCGCAGTGGTGATTATTTTAGTGATCATTTTAGCAATGATACTATGGGCAACCCACATGATTTCGCAGCCTATTACCACCTTAACTAATATAATGCGTGATATTGCCTCAGGCGAAGGCGATTTAACCCAAAAGATTAATATTACCAGCCAAGACGAAGTTGGCCAGCTTGCCAATCACATGAATACATTTATTGATAAGCTACGCGCCATGATGTTAGAGACAGCCGCACAAGCTGAGCAATTGACCAATGCCGCAGCGCAACTTAAAAATGTGTCTGCGCAAACCAATACCGAAATACAGCAAGAAAAACAACAAGTAGACAGCGTCAGTGCCGCCGTGACCGAAATGGCCAGCACCGTGCTTGAAATATCGCGCAACGCACAACATACCAACAGCGCCGCCGAAGAAGTGCAAGCCATTACAGCCGAAGGAGCAGACCGCTCTACGCAAGCACAACGTGTGATGACCGAGCTTGCACTGCACATAGGTGAAGCATCTAAAGTAGTAGCAGGGCTTGAACAAGAAAGTAATAATATTGGTGCATTAGTGGATGTAATTAACTCCATTGCCGATCAAACTAACTTACTTGCTCTTAATGCCGCTATTGAGGCTGCGCGTGCCGGTGAGCATGGCCGCGGTTTTGCCGTAGTTGCAGATGAAGTGCGCTCACTTGCGAGCCGTACGCAAGAATCAACCGACGATATTCGAAATATGATTACTCGCTTACAGCAAATTGCTCAGCAAG
Source organism: Pseudoalteromonas sp. C12FD-1 (assembly GCF_037414265.1). NCBI lineage: Bacteria > Pseudomonadati > Pseudomonadota > Gammaproteobacteria > Alteromonadales > Pseudoalteromonadaceae > Pseudoalteromonas > Pseudoalteromonas sp. C12FD-1. The sequence goes on along the minus strand of NZ_JBBEVD010000034.1, from coordinate 50,554 downwards.
CGTCGGTAATGATGCTGCAAGGGCAAGAGCAAACTGAGGGCTCAGTATCGCAAACCAAAGAAGTACTTAGCTCATTACAAAACATTGCCCAGTCGGTAACTAAAGTGCAAGATCAAAGCCACCAAATTGCCACCTCAACTGAGCAACAAACCGTTGTGGCTGAGGACATTAATACCAGCCTTGCAGCGATTAATGGCTTAGTAAACAGCACCGCTGATCACGCCCACATTTTAGCAGATGAAGCGCGCGATTTAAGCGACCTTGCTATTGCCTTAAACAAAACGGTTAATCAGTTTAAGCTTTAAATACACCGCAGAACTAGGTGGGTAATTAAGTATAAAACTTACCCACCCATACTCTTGTTTTTAAATTTTTTAACACCATATCTTCACAACTTGCTGCTATTTTTAAGCGTAATTAAATTAGTTTTACGCATCAGATCAAATTTTTCTGTTTTAAATACACATCTTTTTGTTGAGATAGTTTGTTGTTTGGCAGAGTCTGGTATAGTAGCACACGTATTAAACAGTGCTTTTGAGGCTCTTTAGTACAAAATTGCTAATTAATATGTTCTACAGGTTATGTAAAAGTACATATTAATTACCAATTGTAAAAAATGGGTTAGCCGACACTCGGTTAGCAAAGAATACATTGTAACGGTTTTATCATGATATCTAATTTATTTACCAAGATTTTTGGTAGTCGCAATGACCGCACTATTAAAAACCTAAGAAAGACGGTCGCGCTAATTAACGCGCTAGAAACGCAATTAGAAGCGCTTTCTGATGAAGATTTAAGAGCTAAGACAGCTGAGTTTAGAGAACGTTACGATAACGGACAAAGCCTTGATGACATTCTACCAGAAGCATTTGCTGTGGTACGTGAAGCGTCAAAGCGTGTAAATGGCATGCGTCACTTTGACGTGCAGCTATTAGGCGGCATGGTTTTACATCAAGGCCGTATAGCAGAAATGCGTACCGGTGAAGGTAAAACACTAACAGCCACACTTCCAGCCTACTTAAATGGCTTAACTGGCAAAGGCGTGCACGTAATTACCGTGAACGATTACCTTGCTAAACGTGATGCTGAAACAAACCGCGAGTTATTTGAGTTCTTAGGCCTCACTGTAGGCTGTAACGTACCAGGCATGATGCCACAACAGAAAAAACAAGCTTATAGTGCTGACATTACTTACGGTACTAATAACGAGTTTGGTTTTGACTACCTACGTGACAACATGGCATTTAGCATTGATGAGCGCGTACAACGCCCACTGTTTTATGCGGTAGTGGATGAAGTGGATTCAATCTTAATTGATGAAGCGCGTACGCCACTTATTATCTCAGGCCCAGCTGAAGATAGCTCTGAGCTATACATCGAAATTAATAAAATTGTGCCGTTATTAGAGCTTCAAGAAAAAGAAGACGAAGAAGGCATTGAAGGCGATGGCGATTACACAATCGACGAAAAGTCTAAACAAGTTCATTTAACTGAGCGCGGTCAAATTAAAGTAGAAGATCTACTTACTGAACGTGGCTTAATTGAAGAAGGCGACTCGCTTTACTCAGCCGGTAGCATTACCTTACTTAGCCACGTGTATGCCGCACTTCGTGCCCACAAGCTTTATCAAAAAGATGTTGATTACGTTGTTAAAGAAAACGAAGTTATCATTATCGATGAGCACACAGGGCGCTCTATGGAAGGTCGTCGTTGGTCTGAGGGTTTACACCAAGCTGTTGAAGCTAAAGAAGGTGTAAAAATTCAAAACGAAAACCAAACACTGGCTTCAATTACTTTCCAAAACTACTTCCGTTTATACGAAACCTTAGCCGGTATGACAGGTACAGCCGATACTGAGGCATTTGAGTTTCAATCTATTTACGGCCTAGACACGGTTGTTATGCCAACTAATAAGCCGATGATCCGCGATGATCGCGCCGATTTAGTTTACCTAACACAAGAAGAAAAATACGAAGCTATTTTAGCCGATATTAAAGATTGCCAAGAGCGCGGACAACCTGTGCTTGTAGGTACTATTTCGATTGAAAGCTCTGAGTATTTATCGCAGTTTTTACGCAAAGAAAAAATTAAGCACAACGTACTTAATGCTAAATTCCACGCGCAAGAAGCTGACATTGTATCGGATGCTGGTTTACCAGGTACTGTAACAATTGCAACCAACATGGCCGGTCGTGGTACCGATATTGTGCTTGGTGGTAACTGGAACAGCGAAGTTGAAAAACTAGAAAGCCCAACAGATGAGCAAATTGCTGAAATTAAAGCGGCGTGGAAAATTCGTCACGATGCAGTAATTGATGCTGGCGGTTTACATATTATTGGTACTGAACGTCATGAATCGCGCCGTATAGATAACCAATTACGTGGCCGTGCTGGTCGTCAGGGTGATGCCGGCTCTAGCCGTTTTTACTTATCGATGGATGATGCGCTAATGCGTATATTTGCCGGTGAGCGCATGACTAACATGATGCGTAAACTAGGCATGCAACGCGGCGAAGCCATTGAACACCCATGGGTTAACCGTGCCATTGAAAACGCTCAGCGTAAAGTAGAAGCACGCAACTTTGATGTACGTAAGCAATTACTTGAGTACGATGATGTAGCAAACGATCAACGTCGTGTTGTTTACTCTCAACGTAACGAGTTGCTTGAAGAAGGCGATATTTCTGAAACAATTACAGCAATCCGCGCAGATGTACTCAATGGAATGATCGATCAATACATTGCACCACAAAGCCTTGCTGAAATGTGGGATATCCCAGGTCTTGAAGAGCGCTTAAAACAAGACTTCCTGATTGAGCTGCCTATCACACAGTGGTTAGCTGATGACAATAAACTATACGAAGAAAAACTTCGTGAGCGCATTGAGCAAGCAGTTGAGCAAGCTTACAAGCAAAAAGAAGAGCAAGTTGGCGACTCTGTACTACGTCAGTTTGAAAAAGCGATTATGCTACAAAGTCTTGATCAGCACTGGAAAGATCACCTTGCTGCCATGGATCATTTACGCCAAGGTATTCACTTACGTGGCTATGCACAAAAGAACCCTAAGCAAGAATATAAACGCGAGTCATTTGAGCTATTCACCGAAATGCTTGAAAACTTAAAAGTTGATGTAGTGGGCATTTTAAGTAAAGTACAAGTTCGTGCCGAAGAAGATGTTGAAAAAGTAGAAGAGCAACACCGTAAAAGTGAAAATGCCCCTCGCGAGTACCAACACGAAGAAGCTGAACATGTAGGCGGTGAAGCCCCTCAAAGCGCAACTGTTATGGCAAGAACAGCGCCTAAAGTTGGGCGTAACGACCCGTGTCCGTGTGGCTCAGGACAAAAGTTTAAGCAATGTTGTGGTAAATTAAAGTAACGACGCATTGAATATAGTTAAAAAGCGACGCTAGCGTCGCTTTTTTTATGGAGAAAAACATGACAATGAAAACTGTAAATGTAGCGGTAGGCGTAATAAAAAAAAATAACGCCATCTTTATCTGCAAGCGCGGTGATGAGCAACATCAAGGTGGCTTATGGGAATTTCCAGGCGGCAAAGTAGAAGCTGGCGAGAGCGTATTTGCTGCACTTAAGCGAGAGCTTAGCGAAGAAGTTGGCATTACCATTCACAGTTCTAGCCAACTGATGGTGATTGAACATGACTATGGCGATAAATGTGTAAAACTTGATATTCACGTTGTAAGTAACTTTAGCGGCGAAGCGCATGGCGCTGAAGGTCAACCAAGCGAATGGGTCGCTATTAATGAGCTTAGTAACTATGAGTTCCCTGCTGCTAACGCTGAGATTATTGAAAAAATACACGCGCGTTACGCGTAATCTGCCATGAATACAGCAATACAAAATAAATTAAGTGAGCTATTAGCACTAAACCCTGCGCTTACTCAGGTGAGCTCTTTAGGCAGCGGACATATAAACACTACGTGGCTGCTCACCAATGCTGCGCAGCAATTTGTTGTGCAAAAGCTCAATACCCATGTATTTAAAAACCCAGCACAACTGGTTAATAACGCCAAACTAATTGAGCAGCACCTAAGCGCTAAACAGCAAGCAAATACTTACCCGCTCGATATTGTTAAGCATATAAGTACCGACCAAGGTGAATACCTTATTACAATTAACAACGCGTACTATCGCGTGCTTAATTTTATTAGCCAAAGCTCGAGTATAGATGTGGTTAATCATCCCCCTCATGCAGAGCAAGCGGCATTTGCATTTGGCACATTTACACGTGCCCTGCTCGATTTTGACGCATCAAGCCTCTACCCTGTTATTACTGACTTTCATAACTTAGCCATGCGCTTTAAACAGCTAAATACAGCCATTACCACAGCTAATAAAGAGAGGCTACAGCAGTGCAAAAACGACATAGACTACTGTATTGCACAACAACATTTAGTAAAAGAGCTTGCTGAGGTAACGGCTGATCTGCCCACCCGCGTGTGCCACAACGACACTAAAATAAATAATATGCTGTATTGCAGCAACACATATAAAGCGAAGGCGGTTATCGATTTAGATACCTGTATGGCCGGCTTTTTATTATATGACTTTGGAGACATGGTACGCACATTTTGCTGCGCTGAGGCAGAAGATTCGATTAATCTTGATAAAGTAGTTATTCGCAAAGAGGTATTTACAGCGCTTGTTAAAGGCTACCTTACTCCTCTTAAATCGGCTATTAGCAACAAAGAGCAAGCAAGTTTACTACTTGGTGCTAAAGTTATGCCGCTAATGCTTAGTGTGCGGTTTTTAACTGATTACTTAAATAACGACCTGTACTTTAAAACCGCCCATGCAGAACATAATTTAGAGCGTGCGCAAAACCAACTGGCTTTGTATAAAAATATTTTAAGCAATCAAAGTTGGATGCATAAGACCCTCATGCAATAACAGTAGTGTTATTGATATAAAAAAACCAGCAAGCTAAACACTTGCTGGTTTTTACTAAGTTAACCAAAAAGAATATCAATTACCAAATTTTTACGCGATCTTCTGGTTTAATATACATTTTGTCGCCTTCTTTTACGTCAAACGCGTCGTAAAACTCTGGCATGTTCGACAAAATACCGATTACACGGTAATGGCTTGGTGAATGCGGGTCTGTCATTAAGCGGTTACGTAATTCTTCATCGCGGTACTTACGACGCCAAATTTGTGACCACCCCATAAAGAAACGCTGATCGCCGGTGTATCCGTCAATTATAGGCGCTTTGTTATCACCTAATGATAATTGATACGCCTTGTAGGCTACGGTTAAACCGCCTAAGTCACCAATGTTTTCGCCAAGCGTAAGCTCGCCGTTTACACCTGCATCTTCAAACGGTTTATATTCGTTGTATTGCGCGACTAACGCACCGGTACGCTCTTCAAATTGTTTAAGGTCAGACTCACTCCACCAGTTACGTAAGTTACCGTCACCATCGTATTTAGCACCTTGGTCGTCAAAACCGTGGCCTAGCTCATGGCCAATTACTGCGCCAATTGCACCGTAGTTTACGGCGTCATCGGCTTCTAAATTAAAGAACGGTGGCTGTAAGATAGCAGCTGGGAATACAATTTCGTTATTTACTGGGTTGTAGTAAGCATTAACGGTTTGTGGCGTCATGTGCCATTCAGAGCGATCTACTGGCTTACCTAATTTAGCAATCATGTCGCTATAAGCCCACTGGCTGTAACGTATATAGTTGCCTACTAATTCATCAGGGCTAATTGTTAGTTCAGAGTAGTCTTTCCATTTATCTGGGTAGCCAATTTTTGGAGTAAATTTGTTTAGCTTTTCTTGGGCTGCCAACTTTGTTTCTGGGCTCATCCACTCAAGGTTTTCAATAGCAACGCCGTAACCTTTAATAACGTTATCTACCAGTTCTTCCATGCGCGCTTTTGCTTCAGGCGGGAAGTTATCTTTTACGTATACTTTACCTAAAATTTCACCCAGTACGCTGTTAGACGCATCGACCGCTTTTTTCCAAAGTGGCGCTTGCTCTTTTACGCCGCGTAATGTGGTGCTGTAAAAATCAAATTTAAGATCAACCAGATCAGCGCTTAGTAACTGCGCGTAACCACTTACAAAATGAAATTTTAAGTAGTTTTTCCACGTTGCTAAATCGGTTTCTTTGTACACATCAGCAAACCCTTCTAGGTAGCTTGGCTGACGAACAATAATGTCTGAAGTATCTACCCCAGCGCTTTTGAAAAACGCAGCCAAATCAAAGTCGCCGGTTAGCTTATTTGCCTCAGCCACAGTCATTTTATTGTATGACTTAGTTGCATCACGGCTTTGTACTCGGCTCCATTGAGCCTTTGCTAAAGCGCTTTCAAATGCGATAACGCTTTTCGCGGCATCAGCAGCATTTTCAACGCCTGATTTAGCTAAAATATCTGTTATGTATTGCTCGTAAGATGCGCGAATTTTAGTAAATTTTTCATCATCTTTTAAGTAATAGTCACGATCAGGTAAACCAAGTCCAGATTGCGATAAGTACAGCGCGTATTCACTTGAATTTTTAGCATCGTTATTTACAAACCAGCCAAATGGTAAGCTAGCGCCTTGCTGCTGAATTTTAGCCATTAAAGGCGCAAGATCAGCTTTTGAATCTAGGCTATCAATGGTATTAAGTGAAGGTTGTAAAGGTGTAATACCTAACTCATCACGTGTGTCTTTATCCATGTAGCTTTTGTAAAAAGCGCCAATTTTGTACTCGTCACTGCCTTTTTTAACACTGCTATTTTTAGCGGCACTTTCAAGTGCTGTTTTCATCGCTTTTTGCGACTCATCGTATAACTGTGTAAACGAGCCATAATTCGACTTATCGCCAGGGATCTCTGTTTTAGCAAGCCACTGACCATTTACATGGTAATAAAAGTCATCTTGCGCACGAACAGACTCATCCATATTGGCAAGGTTTACACCTAGTTCTAGGGTCTTTTCTGCAGGAGCTGTAACGGCAGCGGTGTCGGCAACGTGCGTTTCTTGTTGTTTTTCACCGCAACCTACTAGGCCCAATGCAAGTGCGATACTTGCAGCGGTTATAGTTACTTTTTTCATAATTATTCCGTTTGTTAGTAAAGAATAAAATATCTATTTCATTAAACAATTGCACCGCAGAGAAAAATTAAATGGGCGCTGTGATACTTTCACTTAATGAAATTAATATTTAGGCGGTTAAAACAACACGCCGAATTTGTATGATAAACCCCATTAAAGAAACAATAAAATAGAATATGTAACAAAGTATTTTCTATGAGACGAGGTAACAAAATAGCCCTACCAACAACCATAATAGCGTTTTTGGGCGCTATTTTTTGCCATGAAGTGCAAGGCGCTCTAGCTTTTCTTTCAGCGAAGGAGGCGCTGATGCGGCAATTGCATTAAGGTAATCTGAAGTTTGCTGGCTCATTTTTCTTGAGTTGCCGGGTGCTTTACCTTTGGTGCCTGTTTTATCTGTTGTTGGGCTTAAGCGCGCTGTTGCTTGAGGGTTGGCAACAATTTTAATTTGTCCGAGCTCAGCCATGCCCGCCGCTCTAAAATGCGACTGCATATCCATTTTTAAATAATTAAGTTTAAGGGCAATTGCCGCCGATACAACTTCTATCATTAGCGTGCCATCGCGATAATTACTCACACGGCATTTTTCAGCAAGCTTAGGACCTAAAAATTCTTTGAGCAACACCTGTTGCTTATCAAGTGCTTGGCTTTTACCTGCGTAGGCCGATAACCGGTTATTTAGGCCTGCCATAATGTCAGTTAGGGGTTTTGGTGCGTATCTATCTTTAGCCATAGTGCAACTTACATTAAATACAACGTTATAATGCTAAAACTAAAAGCAAAGCGATTAGTTTTAGCAAGGTTTAAACACAATACTAGGCGCCCGCAATCTGCATTTGCTCTATAAGTACTGAACCCGTTTGAATACCGCCTCTGCGCTCAATATCACCACCAATTGCACTAATGCCTTTAAACATGTCTTTTAAGTTTCCGGCAATAGTAATTTCACTTACAGGGTACTGAATTTCACCGTTTTCTACCCAAAAGCCAGCCGCTCCACGCGAGTAGTCACCGGTAACGGTGTTGACGCCTTGCCCCATTAGCTCAGTGACCAACAAGCCTGTCCCCATGGTTTTTAATAGTGCGGCTAAATCGTTGTGCGTTTGCTCTACTAACCAGTTATGAATACCGCCCGCATGGCCTGTTGGCGCCATATTTAATTTACGAGCTGCATAACTTGCTAATAAATACGTTTGCAGCTCACCGCCTTGAATTATTTCACGGTCAATGGTTTTTACCCCTTCGCTATCAAAAGGTGACGATGCTAACCCTTTCAATATATGAGGACGCTCAGCAATATTTACGCTCTTACTAAATACTTGAGTGCCTAAGCTGTCGAGTAAAAAGCTTGATTTACGATAAAGCGCACCACCACCAATAGCCGACACCAAATGGCCAAACAATGAGTTGGCAATATCAGCTCTAAAAATAACAGGAACTTTCATAGTGCCCAGCTTTTGGCTGTTTAATTTAGCCAGCGTTTCTGTGGCGGCTTCTAGGCCAACTGCTGCGGCATCGTTTAAACCAGCTTGATCACGGGCAACAGTGTACGCCGAGTCGCGCTGCATGTGCTCGCCTTCTTTACCTATTACCATAGTACTAATGCTATGGCGCGTACGTGGAAAACCAGCAATTAAACCATGGCTATTACCGTACACACGTAAACCTTGGTGCGATGAAAAACTTGCACCATCTGAATTTACAATACGCTCATCAGCATTTAAGGCTGCTTGCTCGGCGGTATGGCATAGTTCAATACCTTGCTCTGGGCTTACATCCCACGGGTGGTACAAATCGAGATCTTTAGGTGCAAACTCAAGTAATTCTTTATCGGCAATGCCATTAAAAGGGTCATCTGAGGTAAATTTGGCAATATCAATGGCTTTTTCGACTACAGTGCGTAGTGTTTTTGGGTTGAGATCAGCAGTAGACGCCGAGCCTTTATTATTGCCGACATACACACTGATACCTAAGCCGCCATCTTGGTTAAATTCTATGGTTTCTACTTCACCCATGCGTGTACTTACCGATAAACCAGATGTGCTCGACATAGCGGCTTCTGCAGCAGTAGCACCCAATTTTTTAGCATGCTCGAGCACTTCTGCTACGGCATCTTTTACTTGAGATATTTGAGAATAAATTGGATCGTGTTGTTGGCTTTTCATAAATTAAGTCCTGAGCCTTAAGGCAATATTGCACGCATTTCTTATCTTTAAATGCTAACACACTCACTGCACCACATCAGCTAATATTAATCACTAAAAGAATCACGTATAATGGCAAAAGTTATTTTTACTTAAGAGCACCCCATGGCGAAGAAAAAAGGCAAGCCTGCTGAAATTGAAGAAGAAATTATTTACGTATCAAAAAGTGAACTAAAGCGTGACGCGCAAGAGTTTCACCAGTTAGGTTCTGAAATTGCTAAAATGGGGAAAAAGCAACGCGAACGCTTACCACTCAATGACGATTTAAAAGAAGCCATGGTGGTTGCCGATAAAATTAGCAACAAAAGCGATGCGTACCGCCGTCATTTAAATTACATTGCTAAAACGCTGCGCACAGTAGAAAACGTTGAAGAAATTAAAGCAATTATTGATGTAATGCTTAATAAAAATAACCAAGCTGAGGTTTTAATTAAAAAAATTGAGCAATTACGTAGTGACTTAATTGAACAAGGCGACGATTTAATCAACGAAACCATTGAGCAATACCCGACCCTTGAGCGCCAAAAAATGCGCCAATTGGTTCGCAATGCCGCCAAAGAGGTTAAAGCCGAAAAGCCAGGCAAGGGCTATAAAGAATTGTTTCAATACCTAAAAGATGCCCACAACATAACGTATTAACAAAAAATACTCTTTTAAAAGGTGCTTAGGCACCTTTTTTGTTGTAGATCAAAACCCCTTCCTTAAAAGCTTTTTATACTCACCACCTCATTAATATATAAGGTGCGCGTGATGATAAAGCTTCCAAAATGGGATCAAACTCTTATAAATAAGTATAACGTGTCAGGGCCGCGTTATACCTCCTATCCTACCGCGTTATCTTTAAGCGAGGGGTATCAGCAGCAAGACCTAATTAGCGCTATAAAATCATCATCGAGTCGCTCACTCTCTTTGTATATTCATATCCCATTTTGCAGCGAGCTTTGCTATTACTGCGGATGTAACAAGGTGATTACGCGCCATCAGTCTAAAGCCGATGTGTACTTAGATTATTTAGCAAAAGAAATGGCAGCGCACGCCACTTTATTTAAACACTACACGGTAGAGCAATTGCATTTAGGCGGCGGTACACCAACCTTTTTAACTGTAAAGCAAATGACGCGCCTAATTAATTTGCTAGAGCAACACTTTCATTTTACCCGCAACACTGAACGAGGCATTGAAATAGACCCACGTTCCCTTGCTGAAGATATGCTTATACACTTACGAGTTTTAGGCTTTAATCGTGTTTCGTTTGGTATTCAAGATTTTAACGATGAGGTACAGCAAGCTGTTAACCGTACACAACAAGTAGAGACCGTTAAAGCACTCATTACACAAGCCCGCGAGCTGGGCTTTAAGTCTATAAATGCAGACATGATTTATGGCCTACCAAAGCAAACTCCCCAAAGCTTTGAAAAAACAATAGCGCAATTAATTGCCTTAAGCCCAGACAGAGTCTCTGTATTTAATTACGCGCATTTACCAGAGCGCTTTGCAGCACAACGTAAAATAAAAGAGGCTGATTTACCCAGTGCCCACGACAAGCTAACCATGTTTAAAAACACCTTGGCGCAAATGACATCAGCAGGTTATCAGTTTATTGGTATGGATCATTTTGCAAAAGCCGACAACGAACTTGCCGTTGCGCAAAACAAAGGGCAGCTACATCGCAATTTTCAGGGCTATACCACCCACGGTAATTGCGATTTATTGGGTTTGGGGGTTTCGTCTATTTCACAAATTGGCACGGCCATTTTACAAAATCAAAAAGTGCTTAAGCATTACTATCATACAATTGAAACGCAAGCTGGGAGCGCTATACATAAAGGCATGCATTTAACGCATGATGAAATAATACGTGCAGATGCTATTAAATCGCTTATCTGCCAGTTTGAATTAGACACACAAACTTTTGCGAAAAAGCACTCTATACATTTTGATGAGTATTTTACAGACGCGCTGTTGGCACTAAAACCTTTAATAGACGATGACATGGTACATATAAACAATAAGGTAATACGCGTAACACCTCGTGGAAACCTGTTTATTCGTATTATATGTATGTGCTTTGATGCTCACTTACAAAAGCAAATAAGTAAAACCCGTTTCTCACGGGTGATTTAAAGCCGGCATAAAAAAAGAGCAGACCTGAGTCTGCTCTTTTTTTATTTGCTATAGCGTTTAATTAAACACAATGTTTTCGCTGCCTGGCGCAGCTTTAAACTCGACAATGATTTTGTCGCAATCGGCTTTAATCTCATCACTAAAGTTTTCTTCAGCTCGCCAACGTGCTGTATCTTGCTTAAAAATCTCTTTTTTAGAGTATTTTTTGCGTGCATCGTGAGTCGGCATTTCTTTAACAACGTTATACATTTTATAAATACCTGGGTACGCTAGCGTTAAATCTCGCTCATCTTCAAAAGCGTACTGAGACATTAAAACCCAAATCCGTAAACAGCCTTCAGAGTACTCGCATTGCTTTTCAGCCATTGCACGAGCAATTAAATGAATGCTATCTGCAAGTTTAGCGTTTCGCTTTAAGCGCGACTGCTTAAGCTTTTGCTGTTGCTCTGCTTGCTTTTGCGCAATTAACTTTTTTTGCGCGTTAAGCTTATAGAGTAACTGACCTGCATAAAATGCTAAGCCAGCAATAATAACAGCACCTACAAACAAGGCTACAATCACTGCGGTACTCATTAAGCGCCCTTACTATTTATCGTCATCATCAAGCCACTCATTGGCTAAATCATCTGAAAGGTATTTATCGAAATCTGAGTTACCGTCGCTTTCGACGTTGTCTTCAAAATCATCTTCAAACTCGTCTTCGTCTTCATCTTCGATACCTAGTAACTTACATAGCACTTGGTGGCGTGCAATACGGCTATTAAAGTACTTTGCATCTTTACCCGTCAGCATTTCACCTTGTTCATGGCGCTCAACGAGCTTAAGTAAACGCTCATCGTTTTCAAGCGCTTCAAGCTCTTGCTCTGGCGTAAGCTCTGGCTCTGTCACCTTTTTAAGCTCAACTGTTGGCTTTAAGTTACGCTTCATTTCTACTTGCGGCTGTGGTGCACTAGCCACTAAAGGCACCGCTTTTTTACTGCCCACACGTTTATCTTTCGGTGCTGAACTTACTTTTTTAGTGTCGCTATCTAATAGCTCAGGTGCATTTCGAGAGCCAGGCTTAGCGCCCTTTGGCTTTTTAACACGTTGCTCTTTTAACGCACGCATTTCTTTAAGCTTATCTTGGCTTAAACGAACAGGGCCGTTTGAAGGAATTTTGCGTGATTTTTTCTTTCTACTCATATCTTGATCATCTCACTTAAGAGGTTTTGAGCGAGGCACATAACATGAGCATCGCAGTGCTGGCCTAGCCAGAAGAATTCGATTTGCGCATTAAAGCTTGGGTTGCTTGTTGAATTAGCGCATTAGCTTATTGCTAAACGGTGGGTATTGTAACAGGACAAATAAAAAGGCGGTAGAGAAAACATCTCTACCGCCTACTAATCTGAGCGCCATTATCTGGACACTTCTCCCTTCGACTTTTTTAGTCTTTATTATTTTTATTATTATCAGTCCGTATTGTTATTATTTTAACCTTCCTTGTTACATTCCATTTTGTTTTTATTATTTAACTTCCTTGAGATTTTATTATTTACGGTCATCCTGACACTTTCTTGTTATTTCCTTTAGTAGCACCTTCAGTGTGCTATTCAGTCGTGTCGCGCCATTTTCCTTTAGCATTATCCATGTTGTTATTGTTGTTTTGCGACAGTGGTTAATTTACCCGTTAATATTTTTGTTACAACTGGTTTATATAATTTTTCTTACATAGAACACATACAAAAAACAAAAAGTCACATTTAAACAATGAGATAACTGTAAAAATAAATTTAAAATAAGTTATTTCGTACAAAACAGTATGGCAAATATCTCACAAACTAAAGGGTGATATCGTTAAAATATGGACACAAAAAAAGCAGCGTGAGCTGCTTTTTAATCATATTACATAGTATTACATTAGCTAACGCTAGATAAATACGACTTTAGTGTAAGCCACCTAAGTACTGAGAAAGCACTTCAATATCTTTATCAGTTAGCTTTTTCGCTATATCTTGCATCATACCGTTATGATCGTTTTTACGGGTACCATCACGGAATTTCTCTAGCTGAGCTTTAATGTACTCTGGGTGCTGGAAAGAAATTTTAGGAAACTTAGCAAGTGACGAACCGTTGCCTCGCGGACCATGACACGCCGCACAAGCTGGAATACCACGTTCAGCATCACCTGCTTTGTAAAGCATTTGGCCAACTTCAACCACGTCTTTAGGGGTGGTACCTTCAGTCATATTCAATGAAGAAAAATAAGCAGATAGGTCTTTCATGTCTTGCTCGCTAAGTGGCATTGCCATAGCGCTCATCACAGGATCCATGCGGCCTTCTTTACCGCCTGAAGTCATACCTAATTTTAAATCCTTAAGCTGTTTAAGGATGTAATCTGGGTGCTGGCCTGCAAGTTTAGGGTAAATATTAACCGGTGCATTACCGTCTGGGCCGTGACAAGCCGCACACGTTGCTGATTTTTCTTTACCTGCGTTTACATCGCCATCAAATGCTGTTGCGTTGCTTGCTGACAACGCACCAAGCAATATTGTTAAAGATAGTGCTATTTTTTTCATGGTGAATTCTCTGTTTCCGACCCTGTATCATCTACAATATGGATGTTGTAATTTATGTATTCTACACGATAAAAAATTCTCTGGCACGTTTTCTACTCATATTAAGCTTATAATTTATAGGGTTTTGACCTAGATTAAGCTTTAAGCTGCTTTAATGGTGCCATTTATAGCGTTTTTAGGTGTTTAAATACGCTTTTTAATACATCCTTTATAGTATAAAATACGCGCCCTGAGTGAATTTAGCTCAATAAGATTAACTTTTACGTTTTTAGGAGAGCCTGTGCTCAAATCTCGTATCAAATATAATACTGCGTCTTTTGTAACAAGCGCGCCAGACATCACTAAATTACCTGCTGATACGGGAATTGAAGTCGCGTTTGCAGGTCGTTCTAATGCCGGTAAGTCGAGTGCTCTTAATGCACTGACAGATCAAAAACTTGCACGTACCAGTAAAACGCCAGGTCGTACGCAGTTAATCAACACTTTTGAATTAGGTGAAGTGGATGATATGCGTTTAATTGACTTACCTGGTTATGGCTTTGCTAAAGTACCTATTGAAATGAAAAAGAAGTGGCAAAAGTCACTGGGTGAATACCTACAAAAACGTCAAAGTTTAAAAGGCATTGTGGTATTAATGGATATTCGCCACCCGCTAAAAGATTTAGATAAAGATTTAATTAATTGGGCTATTGGCAGTGAAATCCCTGTATTGGCGCTTTTAACTAAAGCGGATAAGCTCAAACAAGGGGCGCGTAAAGCACAAGTACTACAAGTACGTCGCGAATTAAGTGAACTAGACGGTGATATCACTGTTCATGCATTTTCATCACTTAAAGGGACAGGTTTACCAGAAGTCGCTAAAAAGCTAGATGAGTGGTACTTAGGGCCAATCGTGGCTGTTGCACCACAGCCAAGTGATGAAGATAACTCAGACGCTTAAAAATAAGCATCTACGAGAGATAAAACTTTTCACCTGCAGATTTTATAAAATAGCCACGCTCATCAGCGTCGGCTATTTCAGCCCACTGATAAAACACACTTCGTGATACCCGCGCGCAACACCCATAAGGCAATTGCAAATAAGGCACGGCTGCAGTTTTATAGTTTTGTATATAAATAGGCTGCTCAGCACTGACTAACCATTGCCGTGCTAAATTATCTACACAACACATAACCTGCCCTTGCGCTGTGTTCTCTATATGCCAGCTTACGATAACGAAAGGCGCATCTTGTACTTCTATCGCTATTTTTTCGATGGGTGTTTTTAAGTAAAACTGCTTACCTTCTTTGCATAAAACGCTGGCAAACAGTTTTACCATAGCCGGGCGAGTAATTTCGCTGCCATCATAAAACCACAGCCCTTGTTCGTTTATAATAATTGGCAGTTCACCACATTGGGTAGGCTGCCAACTATCAAACGGTTTGCTAGGCTCGCTTAATTGCTTACTAAGCGCCGTTAATGAGATCACTGTTTTTTTAATGTCAGCGCAAAGGTAACCGGTACAGCTGTAGCAACTGCTGGCAAACCTGCTAATTGCTGTAGCTTTTTAACGCCTTCGGTCACACCAAAGTCTTTGCTATTTACAATTACGGGTGTAAACGACGATACGCTTAGATCACCATTTTCTGCACTGCTAACAAGTACATTTATTTTTAATGGTTTTTTATTACCATGAAAATCAAGCTCTGCATCAACCGCTTTTAATACATGCTGGCCCGGCTTTTTAATATTACTTAATTGCTTTTTTAAATCCGCGGTTAAAACTGCATGAGGGAATTTTGCCGCTTCAAATACAAATTGAGTTAAACGTTCATTGCGAATAGGGATCAGTGTTTCTGCAGAGGTTAAGTCTATATTTACACTAAAAGCACCGCTGTCTGAAAGTGTTCCTTCTAGGTTAGTAAAATGATGCGCCTCAGCAATGGAGTCTTTTTTTATAGAAACAAAACTTAATTGGCTTTTATCATTAACGAGCTGCCAATCAGCATGAGCGGCATTAGACAAAACAAGACTAGATAACGATAAACCTACAACGGCTAACGCTTTAAACATAACGCACTCCTTAAATTTAAATGAGAATAATAGCGCTTTCGATACTATCACTTGAGGTATATGCATACCAACTCAAAATAAACAATAAAGGAAATTGAAAGGAAAAAACGACCTGCTTAAAACAAGCAGGTCGGTATAGCAAACTGGGGAGAAGCTATCAATTTGTTGCACCTTTTCAGATGCATCATCAACAGGATGTCCTACAGGATGAGGACGGGCGCACTTTAGCAAAAGCGCGCATAAAAATACAATGATATTCCGCCAAAATAGTTCGAATTGACGAACATATAACTATTTAATACAAATAGTTGCTTAATTTAACCTACTTTTAACTAAACTTTGTTTACACTTAGAAATACTTATATCGATTCGCTTAATAAAGTGGTCAATGTTGAGGTTGGAAAAACGTGTTGATAGCTAGGTAAAAAATTCGCTATTTAGAGGCAATAAAAAAGCGCCTTGCGGCGCTTTTGAACTATAAGTATGTTTTTAGGTTAATGGGCTTGTTCCCAGTTTTCACCTTCGTCAGCTTCTACAATCAAAGGGACATCTAAGCTAGCCGCTTGCGACATTAACTCACAAATTTGCTTTGTATATGCTTGAGCACAATCAGTTTTAATCTCAAAAACCAACTCATCGTGTACTTGCATAAGTAATTTAATGGTATTAGGGGCTTGCTCATTAACCCAGCTATGCACGCTCAGCATTGCTTTTTTAATAATATCAGCAGCTGTGCCTTGCATTGGTGCATTGATTGCTGCACGTTCGGCGCCTTTACGACGAGCTCCATTACGTGCATTAATTTCTGGTAAGTGTAAACGACGGCCAAAAATAGTTTCTACGTACCCGTTTTCAGCCGCTTTCTCACGCGTTGTTTCCATGTACTCAAGTACCCCAGGGAAACGCTCAAAGTATTTATCTATGTAGTGCTGCGCTTCGTGGCGTGGCACATCAAGTTGACGCGCTAAACCAAAGGCCGACATCCCATAAATTAAACCAAAGTTTACTGCTTTCGCTTTACGGCGCATATCTGTGGTTACCTCATCAAGCTCAACACCAAATACTTCAGCAGCGGTGGCACTGTGAACATCTAAACCGTTTGCAAAGGCATTTAGTAGTCCTTTGTCTTGCGATAAGTGCGCCATAATACGCAACTCAATTTGGCTATAATCGGCCGCCACAATTTTATAACCTGGTGCCGCTACAAATGCCTCACGTATACGGCGCCCTTCTTCTGAGCGAATAGGAATATTTTGTAAATTAGGATCGGTAGAACTCAAACGACCTGTAGCCGTAACAGCCTGATGATAAGAAGTATGCACGCGCTGTGTTTTCTCATTAACCATCAATGGTAATTTATCGGTATAGGTTGATTTAAGCTTAGACAAACCTCGGTGCTCAATAATCACCTTAGGCAATGGATAGTCATGGGCAAGTTCTTGTAGTACTTCTTCAGCCGTTGAAGGCGCACCTTTAGGTGTTTTTTTAATGACTGGCAGCTCAAGTTTTTCAAATAAAAGTACTTGCAGCTGTTTTGGCGAACTTAGGTTAAATGGTTCGCCCGCTATCTCAAACGCTTCTTTTTCAAGTTCAAGTAAGCGCTCGCCTAAACGCTGGCTGTGCGCCGCCAGCATGTTGCTATCAATTGCTACGCCGGTACGTTCAATATCAGAAATAACATTCACTAATGGCATTTCTATGGTTTCAAATACTGACTTTAATTTTTCATCAGCTTCTAATTTTGGCCAAAGTACTTGGTGTAAACGCAGTGTAATATCGGCATCTTCTGCGGCATAAGGCGCAGCTTGCTCAAGCTCAATTTGATTAAAGGTAAGCTGCTTTTTCCCTTTGCCGGCAATATCTTCAAAGCTAATGTTTTTATGGCCTAAGTACTTAAGTGCTAATGAATCCATGTCATGGCGAGTGCCCACGCTATTAAATACGTACGACTCAAGCATAGTATCAAACTTAATGCCATTGAGCTCATAGCCTGCATTAGCCAGTACGCTCTTATCGTACTTTAGGTTTTGCCCTACTTTAGCTTTGTTAGCATCGGCGAGGATTGGCCCAAGCTTTTGCATTACATATTCAAGGCTTAATTGCTCTGGTGCACCCGGGTAGTCGTGTGCAATAGGTAAGTAAGCTGCTTCGCCTGCTTTTACAGCAAAGCTCATACCTACTAACTGCGCTTGCATGTAATCAAGGCTGGTTGTTTCGGTATCAAAGGCAAATAACTCAGCGTTATTTAACTGCTCTATAAGCGCATCAAACTGTGACTCGCTTAAAATAGTTTCATAATGTGCGTCTTCTACTTGTGGCAGCTCATTTGCTTGTGTAGGCACTGCTTTTTCTGCATCTTTTGGATTATCAAGTAGCTCAGCTAACCAGCGGCGAAACTCACACTCACCATACAGTGTAATCAGCTCATCTTTATTTGGCTCTTGTAATTTAAAGGTATCTAGGTCTGACTCTACCTCAACATCACATTTAATGGTGGCAAGCTCATAACTAAGTGGTAGGTGATCAAGAGCATTTGCTAGCTTTTCACCAATCTTGCCTTTAATGTCGCCGGCATTATCAATGACACCTTGGAGCGATCCATATTTTTGCAGCCATTTAACAGCTGTTTTAGGTCCACACCCTTCAACACCAGGGATGTTATCAACCTTATCACCCATTAACGCTAAATAGTCGATAATTAGCTCAGGACCCACACCAAATTTTTCAACAACAGTTTGAGGATCTGAAATGCTGTCGGTCATGGTGTTTATTAGCGTCACATGCTCGTTAACTAGCTGAGCCATGTCTTTATCGCCTGTAGAAACCAATACATGGCGCTTTTGCTCAGTCGCTATACGCGAAAACGTACCAATAACATCATCGGCTTCAACACCTTCAATACTAATTAGCGGAAAGCCCATTGCTTTAATAATGCTGTGTAGTGGCGCTATTTGCGTTCGTAAATCGTCAGGCATTGGCGGACGATTAGCTTTATACTCGCTATACATATCGTTTCTGAACGTTTTGCCTTTGGCATCAAACACCACCACCATGTGGCTCGGATCATATTGCTTGATCAAACTTTTAAGCATGTTTACCACGCCATAAATAGCACCTGTTGCTTCACCTTTAGAATTGGTTAGGTGCGGTGGAGAATGGTAAGCACGAAATAAATATGATGAGCCATCAACTAAAATTAGCGGGTTTTCGGGGATCTGAGCCATGGTGAATTTGGATCCTAAATACAAAAAAGTAATATTATTACAAGCATGCCATAAGGTTATGAATAAAACGACAGTGAATTACGCTTAGTAACCATAATTATTGCAGAGCAACCTGTGGATAACTTTGTAGATAACAGCCACGAGCTATTCCTCCAATACATAATAATATGCTTAGAAAAATAAATAACTGCTTGTTTTGTTTAAAAAAGATAATACGAGGTTCTTTTTTTATTATTTTAAAACCAATGTGGAAAAAGGTTTTCTAACTGATACATCCGCTGTTAGTCACTTGAGTTATTTGTATCCATTTAAATAACCGGAGGAGTATTCTAGCATAATGGATCAAAGATCATAGCGATCCTTTATAATTTTTTTTATAAGCACACTGGCAAAAATGGCATAAACCGCAATACAACTTGCACTGCGAATACTTTTTAAGCTAAAAAATTATTTTAGTGTGTGTTTTGCCCCGTGTTAAACTTCACCCAAACTACTTATTTAAAATACTTAAGGAGCACAAAAGCATGAAAAAGATAGCTGTAATATTAGCCGGCTGTGGTGTGTACGATGGCAGTGAAATAAACGAAGCAGTATTAACATTGCTGCACATTGTTAAAAACGGTGCCGCATATCAATGTTTTGCTCCTGATATAGAACAACTTCACACTATTAATCACCTCACTGGTGAAGAAATGCCAAGCAACCGTAATGTACTCACTGAGGCAGCACGTATTGCCCGTGGTGATATAAAATCATTAAGCGAATTAAAGGCATCTGAATTTGATGCGTTAATCGTACCTGGCGGCTTTGGCGCCGCTAAAAACTTATGTGACTTTGCTGTTAAAGGTGCTGATGCGCAAATAAACGACCTAGTATTAGAGGCCTGTAAACAATTTGCCAATGCCCAAAAAGCGGCTGGCTACATGTGTATTGCACCGGCGTTAATTCCGTTTATATATCCCCATGCTACTTTAACCATAGGTAATGATGAACAAACCGCGAGCGCTTTAACCCAGCTAGGCTCTACTCATGCAGCCTGTGCTGTTGATGACATTGTGGTTGATGAGGACAATAAACTCGTTACTACCCCTGCCTATATGCTGGCGCAGTCTATTTTAGATGCCGATGTGGGGATCGAAAAACTGGTTAAAAACGTACTAGCATTAGCTTAAATAGTGATTTACTAAGCCACCGATTATAAATATTTGATTAACCGCAAACATCTATTTTATTGCGCTAACGCAAAAATTAGCCAATTTTATTGATAAAAACACCAGTGGGCGTTTTATAAATTGTTACACAAAGGTATAATCGGTTTAATTTCCGTCATCTATAATCGTGATTGATCACGTTCAAATCGAAGTGAGCAAGGCAAAATGAAAAAACTATCAGCTGCAGCATTACTAGTGCTAGCAACCACCGCATACGCACAGCCATATGATAACTCTATGACTGAAGATGCGATTAAAAAACGTTTAGCACCAGTTGGCGCTGTTTATCTTGAAGGCGAGAAAGCTGCTGCAGCCGCAGCGCCTACTGGCCCTCGCTCTGGTGAGCAAGTGTACCAAGGCGCATGTTTTGCCTGTCACGGTACTGGCGCACTAGGTGCACCTAAATCAGCTGATGACTGGGCACCGCGTATCGCTAAAGGTAAAGATGTGCTGCTAGAGCACGCCATCAACGGTTTTAATGCGATGCCGCCAAAAGGAACATGTATGGATTGTTCTGATGATGAAATTAGCGCAGCCATTGATTTCATGACAGCTAAATAATTTAATTAACCCTCTGATAAATCAGGTGATTAATTTTAAAAAGGTCTATTTTTTAATAGGCCTTTTTTTATTTCTGCACTAATTTTTAGTTGCTGTTTTAGGGCATTAGTTACTTGACGATCGCAACTAAAAGTGAAATTATACGTTTAATAAACATACAATAATAAAATAATATGATTCATGTCATTGGAAGATAAGCCCGCTGACCTAAGTAAACTAGCGCACCAAAATAAACGTCTTAAAGCGCTATTAGAAAAGTATAAGCAATCTCACCACCTACAAAATGCCCTGATCCAGCTATCAGAGCAGGCAAGTTCTGTTGCCGAATTAACCTTACTTTACCCCGCTATCCATGACATTTTACAAGCATACCTGCCTAGCAAAAGCTTTTATGTGGTGCTTGCCAATCAATATACTCAAGCCCTTGAACTTTCTTATTTTTGCGATGAAAAAGATGGTATATCAGTCGCCCTCAATCAAGATAATAGTTTTGAAGAAGGCGCTACAGGCTACGTTTATAAGCTTGGCAAAACCACCTGTTTTACCAAACAAGAGATGCAAAGCGCTGCACAAAACGGTTTATTTAAAGCACTTGGCTCCCCTGCTGAGTATTGGGTTGGTGTCCCTATCTATCAAGAACAAAATATTATTGGCGTACTTGCTGCACAAAGTTACGATAAACACCAAGATTACAGCAGCCAGCAAGTGCATTTGCTTGAAGTTATGTCTTTATATTTAGCGACAGCCATAGAGCGGGTTAAAAAAAGGGAGTTACTAGAATCGGAAGTAAAAATTCGTACCCGTGCACTTACACAAAGTAATGATGCGTTAAACCTAGAAATTGAACAACGAAAACGCGCACTACAACGCCAACAAATTTTGTTTAAAATATCGGAGTTGGCAACGCAAGCGCAAAACTTAGATGATGCCTATGTAAAAATTCATCAAATAATAAAAACCATTACATACGCAGAAAACTTATACATTGCACTTTATAACAAAAAGACTGGTTGGATTAGCTTCCCGTACTGTGTGGATGAATTTAAAGACAACACCGAGCCTAGGCAGTTTGCAAAAGGTTATAGCGAACTGGTTATTAGTAGCGAACAAACTCAACTTATTCATCCCAGTAGAGCCAAAGAACTATTAGAAAGCGGTCAAGTGCAGCGTAATCAACCTATTCCAGAAGAACAAATGGCTACCAGCTGGTTAGGGGCACCGCTTAAAACATCGCAGGGGGTTATCGGCTTAATTGCATGCCAAGCGTATAATGATAATCATATTTTTAGCAAAGATGACTGTGAGCTTATTACATTTGTATCGCATCAAATTGCCACGGTTTTACAAACAAAGCTAGCCACCCAAGCACTTAAGTCTAGCCATCAGGAGTTAGAGTATAGAGTTAACGAAAAAACAAAAGCGCTGCAACAAGCTAACCTACATTTACAGATGCAAATTGATGAACGCGAAAAAGTAGAACAGCAACTTTATCATGATGCACATCATGACTCATTAACGGGCCTCCCTAATCGCAGCCTGTTTTTAACCCAGCTAGAAAAAACACTGCAGCATTACCATCGTTTTCCTGAACATCACTTTGCTGTTTTATTTATTGATTTAGATAAGTTTAAAGATATAAACGATCAATTAGGCCATCAAGCTGGTGATCAATTTTTAATAAGTGTGGCTGATTTATTTTCCCATTGTATTCGCGAACACGATTTACTCGCTCGACTTGGTGGTGATGAATTTGTAATTTTGCTTACTCACTTAACAGAGCTACAACAAGCAGAAGATGTGGCTAATCGTATTATTAATATAATGAAAAAACCCTTTTGCAGTAAAGGTACCTGTATTCAAAGTGGTGCAAGTATTGGTATAACGTACTCAAATTCGAGCTATCAACACACCGATGAAATTATTCGTGATGCCGACGCTGCTATGTATTATGCTAAAAATGCAGGGCGTGACCGGTATGAGCTTTTCCACCCACTATTAACGCAAACACTAACAAGTACAGAATCTCCAGCACAGCACCACCTTGATTCACTCCCGATGAGCTTTAGAAGCGCAGGTATTATAAACCTTGATGAGCAACAGCAACCCGAATCACTATTTGAAGCATTTGGTGAACACCCTATATTAGGCTGTACCAGTTTTGATATACTAAAAAAGTTTGCAATCGACAAAGAGCAGCACCTACAGGTTGAATTAGAGCTATTACAACACGCCTACGCCCATGGCTTAGCAGCAAATGTGGCAATGATATTATTGCCATGCTCAGGGTTACTATTAGAAGCGCTTAAATTTAATTTATTTACTGAGGTATTAAGTAAACTGCAGGGGCAAAGCCAACTGTGTTTATTATTTGATGACCAAGAAATACGTTATGCCTGTGCCAGTCAGCTAGAGAACCTTAAAAAGCTCTCACAGTTTGGCTACAGCATTGGCTTAAATAACTTTGCAAAAGATCGTTGTGAGCTAAATGCACTGACCGACATCAACTTCGATTATGTACTACTTAGCTCAACATTTAGTAAACGCGTACTGCAACAAGAAAGCTTTAACTTACAATTACAAGGCGTATTAGCAATCACTCAGCTTAAAGGCATAAAAGTAATAGCCAAAGGACCTTCTATACTCAACTTTAGAGCCTTGCTTGATAAATACGGACTAAACTTATTTGTTGCTAAGCAGCAAGGCTTATCGGAGCCAGTAGCGGCTAATAACAACGCCGCGCAGTTTATTAACTAGGCTTTTTAAGCATCGCCCTTAAGTTAGCAACCCGTGCTTGGCCTTTTTCCATGCGCTCAGCTTGCGAACTGGGGGCTTTTTTGTTTTCAAACGCTAAGTCATCTTGTGGTAACTCTTGCACAAAGCGGCTTAGCTCTGTTTGCGAGGTTTCACCAAACTGACGACGTATTTTTGCATACGTCAAGGTCAGCTCTTGCTGGGCTCGTGTGATCCCTACGTATGCTAAACGGCGCTCTTCATCTACGTTTTCTTCGTCAATACTTACTTGGTGAGGCAATAACCCCTCTTCCATACCGACCATAAACACGTACGGATATTCTAAACCTTTAGATGCATGCAAAGTGAGTAACTGTACCGCATCAGACTCATCCTCTTCCTCGTTACGCTCTAGCATATCGCGAAGCGTTAATTTGCTGACCACTTCAGGCAAGGTCATCGGTTCGTTATCGGCATCGCCTGTGAGCATATCAGTGATCCAACGATACAGCTCAGAGACGTTTTTCATGCGCATTTCTGCCGCTTTAGCACTTGGCGATGACTCATATAAGTACGCTTCGTAGTTAATGTTACGAACTAAGTCTTTTACTGCTTCAAGTGTATCGCTACGCACTGCGTTATCTGAAAGTTCAACAACCCAACGTGCAAATCCCGAAAGCGCATTTAAGCCACGGCCTTTAAGTCGGTAGCCTAAATCGTTATCAAAACAAGTGGCAAATAAACTTTGGTGCTTTTCGTTTGCAAGCGTTCCAAGCTTTTCAAGCGTGACTGTGCCTATTTCGCGACGCGGCGTATTAACAATGCGTAAAAAAGCATTATCGTCGTCTTGGTTAACCAGTAAGCGTAAATACGCCATAATATCTTTAATTTCTGAACGCGAAAAAAACGACATACCCCCACTAATTTTATAGGGTATACGGTTACTCATTAATGATTTTTCAAAACCGCGTGCCTGGTGATTACCGCGATACAAAATAGCGTAATCTTTATAGCTGGTGCGCTTCATAAATTTATGCGAAATTATTTCAGCAACCACTCGCTCGCACTCATGCTCTTCATCCCTGCAGCCAATCACTTTAATTGGCTCGCCGTAGCCAAGCTCACTAAATAGCTTTTTTTCGATATCGTGCGGGTTATTGGCAATTAAAATATTTGCTGCTTTAAGGATACGCTGGGCACTGCGGTAGTTTTGCTCAAGCTTTATGAGTCTTAGACCTGGGTAATCTTTACCTAACAGTACCAAGTTTTGGGGGCGAGCTCCGCGCCACGAATAAATAGATTGGTCATCATCCCCTACCACAGTAAAACGCGCTCGCTCGCCTACTAATAACTTAACAAGCTGGTATTGGCTGGTATTGGTATCTTGATATTCATCCACCAGCAAATACCTAAATCGCTGTTGCCAGCGCTCTCGTGAGGTGGCATTGCTACTAAGTAATAAGGTTGGGATCATAATTAAATCGTCAAAATCCAGTGCATTATACGCTCGCAACTGATTTTGATAACGCGCGTAAAGCTGCGCAAATAACGCCTTTTGTGCATCGCGCGCTTCGCGTATAGCTTGCTCTGGCAAAATTAATTCGTTTTTCCAGCTGCCTATTTGCATTTTTAATAGATTAAGTAGGTCTTTGTCTTTTTTAAGCTCGTCTTCGGTTAGCTCACCTAGTAACTGGTTAGTATCTTGGTCATCAAACAGTGAAAAACCCTCTTTAAAACCAAGCGTTTTGAGTTCTTTTTTTATTATTTCAAGCCCAAGGGTATGAAAGGTTGATACCCATAACCCTTTTGCCTCTTGCTTATTAAGCGTTTGCAATACACGCTCACGCATCTCTTTGGCCGCTTTATTGGTAAACGTTACCGCCGCAATATTACGTGCTTTGTACTCGCACTTTTGCACCAAATAAGCAATTTTGTTAGTGATTACACGCGTTTTACCTGAGCCTGCACCCGCGAGTACTAAACACGGACCACTAATATATTTTACTGCTTCATCTTGTTTTGGATTGAGTTTCATAACGACCATGGAGTTTTAAAAGGCAGCTAATTTTACCGTAACCACAGATACAGGCATAGCCATTAGATTAATTAATTCCATTGGGGTGATCATGTATTAAATACCTTAGGTATAAGGTAATATTAGTCATTATCATTTTAGGGCAACAGCAAGGGACGATTATGATCAATCCAGCAAAACTTGAAGAAATTGCTAAGCAAATCACAAATAACATGCCGCAAGGTGTAAAAAACCTAGCAGATACACTGGAAGGTAAAACCAAACAAGTTTTACAAAATAAGCTGGCTGAAATGGACTTTGTTAGCCGCGAAGAATTTGATGTGCAAAGCCAAGTACTTATTCGTACTCGTGAGAAACTCACTGAGCTTGAAGCAAAAGTTGCGTTACTAGAGCAACAACTAAATGCTAAAAATAACGCCGAGTAGCACGTATTTACATATGCATACTCAGCCACAAAAAAAGCAGCCAAGGCTGCTTTTTTGCTTTTAACTTTAATATCTACTCACTATGTATTAAACAATGCATCTAATACATAGTATTGCAGTGGTTGTTGCTGCGCCAAACTCACAGCACACATTTTTTGCGCCACTTGCTTGCCCGTAATAGGTTTATAACGCTTTAAAAAAGGAAGTTGGGTAATAACAGGTAACACAAATGCGCCTATTTGCTCAGCTAAACGTGTATCGCTTCGCTCACCCATTAATAAAGACGGCTGGAATATACTGACTTTTGCAAAGCCCAGCGTTTTTATGTGCTGCTCAAGCTCGCCTTTCATTTTTAAGTAAGGGCTTATGCTATGCGCACTCGCGCCGCTGGATGACACCAAGCAATAATGGCTCACTGCATTGTTTGCTGCCATTTGCGCCGCAATAAACTGATAATCAAAATCAACTTTACGTTGCGCCGCGGTTGAGCCAGCCTGCTTTTTAGTCGTGCCTAAACACGAAAAAAGTACATCCCCTTTAAATAACGCGCAGTAGTTAGTTAAACAATCAAAATCAATCACCGGATTAATAAGCTTAGAATGTTCAACCTCCAGCCTACGGCGAGTAATAGCAACCACTTTACAAAACTCAGGATTTTGCAGCAAAAGCGCTAATAGCTCACTCCCCACAACCCCTGTTGCCCCTATGATTATCGCCGTTTTAGTCATTACTTAAATTACTCACAACCGGCTTTAGCGAGTACATGAGCAACAGCTTTTTTATACACATCGCCTTCTTCGTCAGCACAGGTTACTACCGATGATAAGTCATGTAAGTGGCCGTTTTCTAATCCATACACCCAACCGTGTATTGTGAGCTCTTGCCCTTTATCCCATGCATCTTGCACTATGTTTGTTCTACACACATTGCGTACTTGCTCAATAACATTTAGTTCAATTAAGCGACTTAAACGCTGTTGCTCATCCATTGCATTAAGCTGCGCTAAGTGTTTTTCTTTTACATCCCCGACATGGCGTAACCAGTTATCAATAAAACCAAATTTAGCGTTATTTAATACCGCTTGAACACCGCCACAGCCGTAGTGTCCCACCACCATAATATGTTTTACTTTAAGTACCTCTACCGCGTACTGCATTACCGATAAACAGTTATGGTCAGTATGTACTACTACATTAGCCACATTGCGGTGTACAAATAGTTCACCTGGTAATAAATCAACAATTTGATTTGCAGGCACCCGAGAGTCTGAACACCCAATCCATAAATATTCAGGATTTTGCTGCATTGACAAAATTTTAAAAAAATCAGGATTTGCTTCAGTTGTACGTGCAGCCCAACGCTTATTATTTTCGAATAAATTCTTTAACTTTCTCATTGCATCTCTTTTTAAATCAAGGACGGAAATTACACCCAATAAAAATAGCTAAAGGCGTTATCTTATTGCGTACTAGCAAGAATCAAAATGTTGCGAGGGGTTAATTGCTTCTCACAAAAGGTTGTCACAGAAACCGTGTAACCTTGCTGTTGCAAATATAAAGCACGATCGAGCACAAGCCAAACTTCTATTGCTCTTCTAAACACATGTCGAACCAGTTCGATTCGCTCTGTTACTTTTTTACGCGCCTTACCAATTAATAAAAACTTATCGTAATCTGTGTTTTTAGGGATGTTTATCGATTTTTTATCACTCGCCCATGCACAAAATTGTGCAAATGAGTCTGAAAATACAGCTTTGTTAACCGATGGCACACTTACGTAAAACTGCTCGTTAGTAATAGACTTTCGAAGTGCGTCAAACCCTAAGCGCCATTCCACCTCGGTTTTTCGTATTTTAGCTACACGTGAAGGGGCTGTAACCGTTTCTTGCAGCGCCAGTTTTAAATCACGATGCGTTAAATTGAGCTTACTAGTAAGGGCAGGCTCGCTCATTGCCTGGTAATTATTGTCAGTAAATAAGTGATAACAACACGGCGAAAAGCTAATGCGTTTAACTCCTGCCTTACTTGCTTGTTGCATAAATGTTTGATGCAGTGCGCCACACGCATGCAGTGCAACCGCATGTGTATCTGTATTAAAAAAGTGGCTTATATCATCTTCAAGTACATTTGCTTGGCTAAATTGCATAGCTAAACCTTGCTGCTGAGCACTGTGCTGACCTTGCTCACATAGGTGTGCTTGTAGCTCAACACTGCGCACACTTTGCGCGCCATTAAAAGCAAGCATGCGTCCTAAATGCCCTTTACCGGCGCACCACTCTAAAACAGGTTGTGTTGTATATGGTAATGCTGAAACAAAGTCTTGCAGTTGCTCAAACTTACGTCCTTTAATACCGTTACTTATCCAAAACGGGTATTCGCTACGATGATGCTGATTTTTTGGTAAATCACACAGCCCAGCTAGTTGCTCTACCCCTTTGATAAACGGGCTAAAAAATTGATAAAGCTGTTGCTGATCGTTATCAAGCCTTGCTACATCCTCATCTGATAAGTTATGTAACACCGCTTGAAGCTCAGGCCACGGTAATTCATCAAAATCAAATGCTGTACATTGCCAATATTCGCGGGTATTCATTAGCACTGCATCGAGTGCTGCAAACTGCTCAGCTAGGTTCATAACAACTTAAAATAGTAAAAAGGCGGTTAATTATACCAGCTGCGCAGACCAGCATTAAGTGGTTATTTTTTTGCGAGTATTAAACGCAAATAAAGCGGGATTGAAATAATACTTACAATAAAAGCGGCTATTAGCATCCACGACAGTTGTAATTGCTCCGGCTCTTGGTATTTATAAACAAATCTCGCTTTGTGCTCGTTAAATTGGGTTTGCTTAATACCGTAATAATCTGCAATTAAGCGCCATTTGGCCATCGACATATTCCCTAATTGGGTCGTCGGTGGCAATATGTAGTCTTTCAATACTTCGGCCTCGTAGGCTAGCTGATGAAAACTTTTGTTTGGCGCATACAATTGCTGAGTAATTGCTATGGCTTCATCCATATTCATTAAGGCATAACGCCACCCTTTTAAACTCGCTTGATAAAACTTTTCGACCGTTTGTGGGTGCTTTTTAAGCATTGATTCGCTGGTAAATAGCACATCACCGTATACATCCATACCATAACGCTGCGGACATATAAGGCGGTGTGACACCCCTTGCTGCGTCATAAAATAAGGCTGAGTTGTAATATACACTTGCATTGCATCAAGTTTGTTTTCTTGCCACGCTTGCAGTGCAGGCTCATCGCCTTCAAAAACTTCTAAAGTCGTTGTGTCAATGCCGCTGCGTTTTAGCATGACTAACAGCTCGGTACTGTCTTTTTTACTTACCTCGGTAATACGTTTAGCGGTAAAATCGCGAGGGTGAAAAATATCAGAGCTGTCTTTTACCATCCAACAGTATGGGGAAAATTGCAAAATAGCCGCCATTGCAACAAGCGGTTGGCCGTTTACTCTTTGTTGTAAAATACCCGAATGCGCCACCCCAAACTGAGCTTCTCCAGTTGCTACAGGAGTAAAAGTATCAGGCATTTTAGGATTGGCTTCGCGTATGGTGACATTAAGTCCGGCGTCTTTGTAATAGCCTTTTTGCTGAGCCATGTAATAGCCGGCAAACTGAAATTGGTGGGTCCATTTAAGTTGTAAAGTGACTGATTCTTGAGCCATTAGTTGGCTGCAAAAAAGCAAGCTTGCAAGTATTAATCCTTTAATAAGCAACTGAGTGTTCCAAATAGTAGTAATTAGTTGTAACTATATTTAAAACACACAATAAAGCAAGCATGCAAAGGTGCATACTTGCTTATGAAGCCTTAAGCTGAGGCTACGTTGTCAACGTTTGAGCTGTGTGGCTGAGAGGTTAAAAACTGCGTAAAACACGGGTTATGTGTTTCGTCTTGCACACTGTAACCTAAGCGGTTTAAATGCTCGTTAAACATCTCAAATTGGCTAGGCTCA
Source organism: Pseudoalteromonas sp. C12FD-1 (assembly GCF_037414265.1). NCBI lineage: Bacteria > Pseudomonadati > Pseudomonadota > Gammaproteobacteria > Alteromonadales > Pseudoalteromonadaceae > Pseudoalteromonas > Pseudoalteromonas sp. C12FD-1. The sequence goes on along the minus strand of NZ_JBBEVD010000034.1, from coordinate 20,398 downwards.
ATAGCAAAGCCCGCCAGTACATTTCCGATTGAGCCACCATGATTACGGTAATGGAACAAAGTAATATTCCAATTACTACCTAAGGTATCTAAAAAGCGTGCTAGCGCTCCTGGGTATTCTGGAAATTCAAACCGTAATAACCTTTCGTGCAACTGCTCCGGCGCTTTGCCCCCTACCATATAACGTACATGTAATTTTGCGAGTTCGTTATCTGATAAATCGCAAAATTGGTAGTCGTTGTTAGTTAGGTCTTGTTTTAGCTCGTTGAGTTCTTGCTCACCTTGGCGCAGGGCAATACCCACAAATATTTGTGCTTCACCTGGGCCTGCATAACGGTAGTTAAACTCGGTAATAGCACGGCCACCTAAAGATGCACAAAACTGCTTAAAGCTGCCTTTTTCTTCTTTAATCGTTACCGCAAGTAACGCTTCGTTTTTTTCACCAAGCGCGGTGCGCTCTGCTACATAACGTAAGCGGTCAAAGTTTAAGTTAGCTCCCGAAAGCACCGCTGCTAAATGCAGCCCTTTTAAGCCAGATTGTTGGCTCCACTTTTTAAGCCCTGCGGTTGCAAGGGCCCCTGAGGGCTCCGAAATTGCACGAGTAGAGACAAAAATATCTTGCATGGCGGCGCAAATTTCATCGCCACTGACAGTTACAACTTCATCGCAAAATTTTTGCGCTAGGCGAAATGTTTCACTGCCAATAATTTTAACAGCAACACCGTCTGCAAAACTGCCAACGCGATCAAGCTCTACTGGCTCACCCGCTTTAAGCGCAGCTTGTAAACACGCGCTTTCGTCGGCTTCTACGCCAATAACTTTTATATCGGGACGTAATGATTTGATATAAACCGCCATACCAGCAAGTAAACCACCACCGCCAACAGGTATAAATACCGCATCAAGCTCATTGAGTTGCTGCATAAGCTCGCGGGCTACAGTGCCTTGCCCCACAATTACGTCTGGGTCATCAAAAGGCGGTACAAATACGCCATTACGTTGCTCTGTTAGTTCAAGAGCGTGCGCTTTTGCTGCATCAAAATGATGGCCATGTAAAACCACTTCACCGCCCAGCGCACGTACCGCACTAACTTTTATTTCAGGCGTGGTAACAGGCATAACAATAGTGGCTTTATGGCCAAGATGTGAAGCACTAAGCGCCACACCTTGTGCATGGTTACCCGCAGATGCCGTAATAACTACCGACCCTTTTGGTAACTTGTTTAATTTATTATAAGCACCGCGTAGTTTAAACGAATACACGGGCTGTTGATCTTCACGCTTTAACCAAACATGGTTGCCTAATTTATCACTGAGGTCGCGCATTTCGCTCACCTCAGTTACTTTAGCCAGCGGTTCCATATTGGCTTGAATAATAGCGCGAAAATAATCGAGCTCTTGAGAAACCATAATTAGCTAAGCTCCTCCAATTTGGCTAAATCACGTACTGCGCCTTTATCGGCACTGGTTGCCAGTAATGCATACGCTTTTAATGCCGACGATACATAGCGGTCACGATCAAGCGGCTTGTACGCTTGCTTACCACGGGCTAGTTGCTTTTGTTTGCGCGCTTCTAGCTCTTCATCAGTTAATGCCAGGGTGATTTCACGTGTTGCGATATCAATAATAATTTTGTCGCCATTTTCAACATACGCAATAGCGCCGCCACTTGCCGCCTCTGGCGACACATGGCCAATTGATAAACCAGAGGTGCCGCCCGAGAAACGGCCATCGGTGATCAAGGCACATTTTTCAGCAAGACCTTTTGATTTTAAGTAGCTCGTTGGGTATAGCATTTCTTGCATACCAGGGCCGCCTTTAGGGCCTTCGTAACGAATAACCACAACATCGCCGGCTTTTACTTCGTCGTTTAAAATGCCTTCAACCGACTCATCTTGTGACTCGTATACTACAGCGGTGCCTTCAAAATGCAGCATTTCGTCAACAACGCCTGCACTTTTTACAATACAGCCATCAACCGCTAAGTTACCAGACAGCACAGCCAAGCCGCCATCTTGCCTAAATGCGTGCTCAACACTGCGGATACAGCCGTTTTCACGGTCGTTATCGCCCTCATCCCAACGGCACTCTTGGCTCATTGCTTTGGTAGTACGAATGCCCGCAGGGCCTGCACGATAAAACTTTTGTGCAGCTTCGTTATTTGGATCTGTGGCATCCCATTTTTTAACAAGCTCACCCATCGTCATACCCGCAACATGATTTACCGATAAATCAACTAAACCGGCTTTACCTAGCTCACGTACAATTGCCATCATGCCACCAGCGCGGTGCACATCTTCAATATGGTATTGCGCTGTAGCAGGCGCCACTTTACATAAAAAAGGTGTTTTACGAGATAGCTCGTCAATGTGCGACATATCAAAATCTACACCGGCTTCTTGTGCGGCTGCTAATAAATGCAATACGGTGTTAGATGAACCACCCATAGCAATATCAACCACCATAGAGTTCATAAAGGCTGTTTTGTTAGCAATAGCGCGAGGTAACACATCGTGGTTATCTTTTTGGTAGTACTCACGGCATAAATCAACAATGCGAGCACCCGCCTCTACATATAACTGCTTGCGATCTTTATGGGTTGCAAGCGTTGTACCGTTACCCGGTAGTGCAAGGCCAATAGCCTCTAATAAACAGTTCATTGAGTTTGCAGTAAACATACCTGAACACGAGCCACAGGTAGGACACGCAGAGCGCTCTACTTGCTCAGAATCGGCATCACTGACTGTTTCATCAGCGCCTTTTACCATGGCATCAACTAAATCGAGCTTAATATCGATGTTCGCAAGTTTTGTTTTACCCGCTTCCATTGGGCCACCCGATACAAAAATAACCGGTATATTTAAGCGCAGCGCGGCAAGCATCATGCCTGGGGTGATTTTGTCACAGTTAGAAATACAGATCATCGCATCGGCGCAGTGGCCGTTAACCATATACTCAACAGAGTCAGCAATTAAGTCACGCGAAGGCAGTGAGTAAAGCATGCCGCCGTGGCCCATTGCGATACCATCATCTATTGCAATGGTATTAAATTCTTTTGGTACACCACCTGCTTGAGTGATTGTTTCAGCCATTAGCTCACTTAACTGATTAAGGTGCACATGCCCTGGTACAAATTGCGTAAACGAGTTAACTACAGCAATAATAGGTTTACCAAAGTCGGTGTCGGTCATGCCTGTTGCGCGCCATAATGCACGTGCGCCTGCGCGTTTACGTCCTTCAGTTGTTGTTGCACTTCTTAATTTAGCCATAGTTACCTCTGTTTTGCCGCTGTGTAAGCGGGCATTCCTCATTCTAAAAATTGTTGAGTTACTGAATGTTGTATTCAGTAACGCGTAAATGTGTTTCGTTGGCAGTTACACTGCTTGTTGCTGTAAATTTTCTAAACTGATTTCTTTCACGTCGACCAACTTGTTTAGCTGGCTGGTTAATAAGTGAATAGGCTTATCGCTATCGACCGTCATTGCTATCGTATATTGAGCTTCATCTGTATTAAGCTGAAAATGCGTAAGGTCAAAACCACGGTGACGCACAACACGTAAAAAGCGCTCCACCGCAATACTTTGATTTTTCAATGCAATTGTTAAGCTGTGTTTCATTGTGCTTTCTCCGTAATCATTTCGTCATTTGCAGCCCCAGGTGGTACAAGCGGCCATACATTTTCTTTATCATCTATACAGGCATGTAAAATATACGGGCCTTTGCTATTAACTAATGCTGTTATTGCATCGTCAACTTCGTTGGCTTTGGTGATCGTTTGCCCAGGAATACCAAATACTGCGGCTAATTGAACAAAGTCAGGGTTATCTGACAAGTTAGTTTCAGAGTAACGACCTTCAAAAAACAGCTCCTGCCATTGACGAACCATACCTAAGCGCTGGTTATCTAATATTAGTATTTTTACTGGTAAATTATTACGGCGAATAGTGGCAAGCTCTTGGATGTTCATCATGATTGAGCCATCACCCGACACAGTTATTACAAAATCGTCTGGGCGCGCCACTTGTGCGCCAATAGCCGCTGGTAAACCAAAGCCCATAGTGCCTGCGCCACCACTACTTAAATGGTTGCTCGGATGGCTAAATTTCATGTGTTGCGCTACCCACATTTGGTGCTGACCCACATCGCAGCAAACTACGCCTGTTTTTGGCATACGCTGGCTTAATTGGTTCAATAAATACGGGGCAAATACTTTTTCGCCTGGGTAATCGTAACGCCAAGCATGCTTACTATTCATTTCTTTATTTTTATCACACCAAGCTTTAGGTGTCGCAAAGCACTCAAGAGCCGGTAATGATGTTTTTAAATCAGCAATTAATGACGCTTTAGCAGGTTTACGTTTACCAACCTCAGCCGCATCAATATCTAAATGAATTACTTTTGCTTTGGCTGCAAATTTGGCTAAGTTGCCGGTAACGCGGTCATCAAAGCGAGCGCCTATACACACTAATACATCACACTCTTGGACTGCAATATTAGCGGCTTGTGTACCATGCATGCCTAGCATTCCTAAGTAGTGCTCGTAATCAGGTAATACACTGCCTAACGCTTTTAATGTTGATACCGCTGGCATTTGTGTTTTGTTTAAAAACTGCATTAACTCATTTTGTGCATCAGCGGCTTGTACACCGCCACCAACATACGCAACAGGCTGCTTTGCCTCACTTAATAACTGATTTGCAATGGCCACTTGGTCTAGATCAAGCTGCGGTAAATATTCATCAGCGGCTAACCAAGGTTTAAAAGGCACTTGCGCCATTTGAATATCTTTTGGGATATCTACAAGCACTGGGCCTGGGCGACCACTTTGAGCTAAGTGCATAGCTTCTTGTAATATTTCGGCTAAATCTTCTGCTCGCTCTACCATGTAACTGTGTTTTGTACACGAAAGCGACATACCTAATACATCTACTTCTTGAAATGCATCTGAGCCAATAGCGGCAGTAGGTACTTGGCCAGTAATTGCTAACAATGGCACTGAATCCATCATCGCATCGGCAAGTGCTGTTATTAAGTTAGTAGCGCCTGGCCCTGAGGTAGCAAAACACACACCTAATTTTCCTGTGCTGCGAGCATAACCTACAGCGGCAAAGCCAGCGCCTTGCTCGTGGCGAGTAAGGTAATGCTTTACAGGCGCGCCATACAGCGCATCGTAAATGGGCATAATAGCTCCGCCAGGGTAGCCAAATACTTCATTTACGCCGTGCTTGGCTAATAAATCGATTGTTAGTTCTGCGCCTGTCATTAATAAATCCTCATTCCTCAGTGACAACCCAATTACATACTTACTTAAAACTTATAGCTAAAATCTTTAAAACTTTGTGCTTAAAACTAAAAAGCCCTCCGAACGGTTAGGTGCGGAGGGCTTTTTAATGCTTAAGTTTATAGCACTACGAAGCCCTCGCGGGAATAATCACCACGATAATAATCAGGACTAGGTTAAGTGCATTTGTAAGCATGTAATTAATACCAAATTTAAATCATTTGTTACGAAAGGTAATCTTTCGCTCTGTTATGTATTAGTACCGCGCTGAGCCGCTTAAGTCAACACCAACTCAATTCAAAAAAAACGCTAAAATTCAAATTAAGTGGTTTTTAAATTCATCACAAATCTATTTAAAGAATTTTTTATGCTTAAATTTCAAGCTTAGAAATTCACTATTCTTAAATCTCTCATTTATGGTTTGATTAATTTTTGAGGTTTTTTTACAAATAAAATTTATTTATTCTCTTCAGGTAATGCGTAGGTTCTCTTAAGCAATTCTTAAGTGTTGTTGCATAGCATGGCGTTGTTATTTTAAACGAGCCTAAATATGAACGCACTTAACCATACACCCGTACAAAAAAAGCCAAATCGTAGTAAACGGTTTTATATTCACTGTAGTGCAAACACCTTTGTAGTAATGATTGCTTGTTATTACTGTTTAGTTATAAACATTCCTTTTATTCAAGGTTCGTTTAGCGCCATTACCTCACTTGCGTCTTTTTCATGGCTGTTTTTATTTTCAGTCCCGCTGCTATTGTTATGTCTTTTAATTATTTTCTTTTCGATTGTATCGGTTAGGTGGTTACTAAAACCCATAAATTACCTATTACTGATAATTTCAAGCGCTGTACTTTATGGCTCATTAAATTACGGCGTCGTGTTTGACTATTCAATGATTCAAAACACGTTCGAAACAGATTCAAGCGAAGCGTTGAGCTATTTAAACCCGCAGCTCATAGGCTTTTTACTGCTATTTTGTGCGTTACCTGTTTTTATATTAAGCAAAGTGAAAATACATTTCACTCGCCCCCACCAAGAAGCGATTAGCCGTATAAAGCTTATTCTAGCGTGCTGCTTATTAATTACTTTAGTTGTTGTGAACTTTTACGCCGACTACGCAGCCACTGGCCGTAATAATCGCATTTTGAAAAAAGAAATCATTCCATTTCAGTACCTCTCTAGCGGTTATAAATATATGCGCGATCAACTGTTGTACTCCAATATAAAATTTAAAAGTATAGATGCAGCACCTACCCTAATTGAGCCGACGATTCCCAGCGTAACAGTTATAGTTGTTGGCGAAACCGCACGAGCAGACAACTTTGCTTACCAGGGATATAAACGCAACACCAATCCCTATACACAAAAGCATAATGTAACGTATTTTAATAATGTCGCATCATGCGGTACGGCAACAGCGGTGTCTGTGCCGTGTATGTTTTCGCTGCAAACACATGATAACTTCGATCGATTAACGGCCGATAACCAACAAAACCTGATTGACCTTGCACAACAAGCTGGCAGCGATGTGCTGTGGGTTGATAACAACAGCGGCTGTAAAAACGTATGCACCCGTGTTGTTAACATTGATATCTCAACCACTGCATCAGCGCTTTGCGATGGGAAATATTGTTTTGATGAAGCACTTATTGCTCCACTTAAACGTAAACTCGCTAATTTAAGCCAAGCTAACACCGTGATCGTCCTGCATATGATGGGCTCACACGGACCCACCTACTTTAAGCGCTACCCAGATAAATTTAAGCAATTTAAGCCCACGTGCGACAGAAGCGACATTCAAAACTGCTCACTCGATGAATTAGTTAATACCTACGACAACACAATTGCGTACAGCGACTTTGTTAACGCCCAGGTAATTGAGCAGTTAAAAGCGCTGCCAAAAAACATAGATAAGCAGTTTTTATATGTCTCTGATCATGGTGAATCACTTGGCGAAGCTGGGGCTTATTTACATGGTTTTCCGTATAGCTTTGCACCTAGCACACAAACGCACGTTCCTCTTTATATGTGGGCTGATGAGCATAATCAGCGCATTACGAATGCCTGTTTAGCTAATTTAGACACCCGAGCTGCACGCTCACACAACAATATTTTCCACACCCTTTTAAATTTAATTGGCATTAAAAGCAAAACATATCAGGCATCCCTTGATTTACTTGCTCACTGCCAAACAACAAGCGAAATAAAACTATGAGCAATAAAACCGTTATAAAACGCCAAGGCTTAATGCGCCTTATTTTTACCTTAAACCATTCTTTTAACGGCTTAAAATGGATGAGTCGATTTGAAGCGGCGTTTCAACAAGAGCTAGCACTGTTTTCGTTACTTGGAGTGTTTGTGTGGTTACAAGACATTGCATTAAGCGACAAGTTATTACTCATAGCCAGCCTGCTTTTTGTATTGTTTGCTGAGCTGGTAAATACAGCCGTTGAGGTTGTGGTTGATAGAATTGGCAGCGAATATAATGAGCTTTCGGGGCTCGCTAAAGATATTGCCTCAGCCAGTGTGTTTATAGCCATGCTAATTACAGCTCTTATTTGGTGGGCTGTATTATGGGCTTAACGCTTAAAAGTAATAATTCTAAAGTCAAGCAAGTATTTGGCCCTGTGTGGATTCTTGTTGTATTTACTATTTTAGCTCTGAGTTTTTTAACTCTTGCCCGTTTTGGGTTGAGCGTATGGCAAGGTGAGCGTGTATTTGGATCGCATGCATGGCTTTCTATATTTATAGGTGGCCTAAGAGTAGATATAGCGACTTTAAGCTACATTATTATGCCTGCATTACTACTGACTTTAGTTATGCAAAGCATAAATTGGCAAAACAAAGTATGCGGCCTCATTAAAATTTACTTAGTAGCGATGTCTGCTTTACTCGTTTTTTTTGAAGTGATTACTCCTACGTTTATAAACGAATACGATTTGCGCCCAAACCGCTTATTTATAGAGTATTTAATTTACCCTAAAGAAATCTCAAAAATGATTTTTTCAGGCTATAAGCTAGACGTAGTGATTGTTGTTATAACACTTGTTTTAAGCTGTAAGTTTGCAAGTAAAGTATTTAGTCATCAATGGCAAAGTAAATCATCACTAACGAGGCTAAATCAATCAATTTTAGCATTAGTTTTAGTATGTTTGACTATTTTAGGCGCGCGTAATTCATTAGGGCATAGGCCGCTAAACCCAGCTATGGTCTCGTTTTCTACCGATCACTTACTTAACGATTTAACTCTGAACTCACTTTATAGCGTCGTATTTGCGCTCAAACAACTCTCTAACGAGCAATCAAGCCAAGACTATTACGGGAAAATGCCTACAAATGAGCTACTTAGTATTGTGCGTAATAATATGCAAAATACACAAGCCGCATTTAGTGACTTAACCGCACCAACAAAAACATTTCATGCAGCAAGCAATACAGGCAAACCAAAAAATCTAGTCATTATTTTACAAGAAAGTTTAGGTGCCCGTTACGTAGGTACACTTGGCGGTTTACCGCTTACACCTAATATTGATGCCCTTTATAAACAAGGCTGGGGGTTTGACAATTTATACGCCACAGGTACGCGCTCGGTGCGAGGAATTGAGGCGGTAATTACAGGATTTACACCCACACCTTCGCGTGCGGTCGTTAAGCTTGATAAATCACAACATAATTTTTTTACCATTGCTGATTTTTTAGCTAAGAAAAATTACAACACCCAGTTTATTTATGGTGGCGAAAGCCATTTTGATAACATGCGAAGCTTCTTTTTAGGTAATGGTTTTAAAGATATTGTAGATACGAATAACTTTAATAAAATAGACTTTAATGGTTCATGGGGCGCATCAGACGAAGACTTATATGATCAAGCCGATCTCGAGCTCACTAAACTTGAAAAACAGAATAAACCCTTTTTTAGCCTTATATTTTCAAGCTCTAATCACAGTCCCTATGATTTTCCAGATAACAAAATAACGCTGTACGACAAACAAAAGCAAACCCGAAATAATGCTGCAAAATATGCCGATTATGCACTAGGTACATTTATCGAAAAAGCTAAAAAATCAAGTTACTGGGACAACACCGTATTTATTGTTATTGCCGATCACGACTCGCGAGTATCGGGCTCTAATTTGGTCCCGGTTGATCACTTTAGAATTCCAGCTGTTATTTTTGGCAAAGGTATAGCTCACAAACGCGATGACCAACTAGCCAGCCAACTCGATATTCCCGTAACTTTACTCTCTTTAATTGGTGCAAGTGGCGAACACCCAATGATAGGGCATGATTTATCAAAGCCAATTAGCGATAACAAACAACGTGCTATGATGCAATACGACAAAAACTTTGCTTATATGCACGGTAATAAAGTGGTGGTGTTACAACCACAAAAACCAGCAACCACCTATACATACAGTAATAACAAGCTTGTGCCATGTGAAAACGATGAGCAACTGATTAAAAAAGCCCTCGCCCATGCCAACTTAGGCAACCTAGCTTATACAAACGGCTGGTATCATTAACAAAGTGACTTGATTATAAAGCCTTGTTAAAGTAACAAGGCTATTTTTATAAACCGAGCAAACATGAAAATCCTCATAATTGAAGACTCCGAAGCACTAAGGCGCAGTTTGCAAGTAGGCCTTAGTAACCTAGGTTTTACCGTAGATGAAACCGGTGATGGCTCAGAAGGCTTGAGTATGGCACTGAGTGGAAATTACGACCTCCTCGTGCTTGATTTAATGCTACCGAGTGTTGATGGCATGAGTATTTTACAAGCACTACGCAGCAGTAATAGCCAAAGCCGCGTGCTTATTTTATCTGCTAAAAGCGAAGCACAAGATCGCATAAACGGCCTTATGAAAGGTGCGGACGATTACCTTACAAAGCCGTTTTCGTTTGAAGAGCTTCATGCACGGGTTTTGGCTCTACTTCGTAGAGGTGCTCTACAAAATCAACAAAACATGCTCACTGTTGGCGATTGTATTTTAGATCTATCGTTAAAAACTCTCATGTATAAGCACCACCCTATTGAGCTTACCCGCAATGAGTACAAAATAATCGAATGCTTGTTTAATTCACCTGAACGAGTTTTAGGCTTAGAGCTTATAAGCGAAGCTGTTGTGGGGCAATTCGATATGCTTTCAAAAAATGCGCTTGAAGCACACATATCAACCATACGTAAAAAAGTAAGGCAGTTTGATGGCGAGCTTCCAATAAAAAATAAACGTGGATTTGGCTATGTCGCAACAACAAAATAAAAGTCACTCAATAAAACGTAAACTCGTTAATAATATTAGCGCCGTGATCTCGGTTATTTTATTCACAATATTTTTAACCGTTGATATAAGTGTGGATACTTGGGTGGAAGATCAGTTTAATCAGTCGCTCACAAATAAAGCAAATTACTTAAAAACATTGGTAGAAGATGATAATGGCAATGTAGAGTTTGATTTTGCTGGCGAGTTCATGTCTGAATATGAACAAACACAAGCCAGTGAGTTTTATCAGCTCTGGCATGGAGAAGCGATATTTGAACGTTCTGATTCACTCGACTTATTTCCAGGCGCAAACTTACCTTTTTTAGACATGCCGATAAATGAATCCAAAATAATCGATATTGATCTTCCTAACGGACATGATGGCCGTGCACTTATAAGTCATTTTATTGCACAAAAAGGTGATAGAAGCACTACGGGCTTAGACGTATTCAACCGCATGACACTTGCAATAGCAGCCCCTACTGATGAACTAAATAAAGTGCTCATAATTATAGATGTTGTATTTATTTTAACGTGTATATTTGGTGTATTTGGCGTGCGCTACTTGGTTACTCGCATTGTAAATAAAGGTCTATTCCCACTTAATAATTTAAACGAACAAATAAAAATACTTGATATTACAGGCGTTGCACAAACAATAGAAAGCGACATAAAGGTAGAAGAGTTAGAGCCTATACGTAACGAACTCAATAAGTTTATAACTGTAAATCAAAAGCTCTATAGCAGTGAAAAGCGCCTAACTAACGATATCGCACACGAACTAAAAACCCCTATTGCCGAGCTCATTAGTCTCTCTGAAGTAGCGCTTCGCTATCCTAACGATAAACGCATTAGCGATACATATACCAGCGACGTACTTAATATATCTCAGCGAATGAAGATTATTGTAAATAATTTACTGTTATTACAGCGCTCTAGCAGCAGCGCTATTGAGCTTAATAAACAAAACATCATTTTAAAGCACTTAACTAAGCAAGTTATCGAAGAACTCGCTTTTAAGCATCTAAATATTTCTGAGCGTATTACTAATATGCTCAATGATAAACTAACTATTATTGCAGATGAATTTAGCTTAAATACTATTTTATGTAACCTTATAGACAATGCATTATTTTACGGTATAACTGATCAAGCCATTACTATAGATGCCACCGAAAGTGAGCATAGTGTAACAATTTCAATAAGTAATAAAATAGACAGGCCACTTAGCGATGAAGAGCTAAGTGCTATTTTCGATCCACTGTATCAACTCGATTCTTCACGAACTAATAATCAGCGGCACGGTTTAGGGCTTTCTATAGTGCTAAGCTTATGCAATTTAAATGGCTTTAAAGTTAATGCTCAAAATAACAAAAGTAATACCCTTACATTTAATTTAACACTACCCATAAAGTAAATTTAGGTTAGTATTTAGGCAACTCAATTAGATTAAGGACAAACCATGCAAGCCCTCACTCGAATTACTCAGTTTTTTATACTGACACTTTTTATTACAACTAGTTTTAATAGTGTCGCAGCGCCAGCATTGTTTAAAGTAGAAAAAAACGGCACTAGCTCGTATTTGTTTGGAACAGTTCATGTGGGCGATGCCAGCATGAAAGGCTTACCAGAAAAAATAACTAAGGCTATAGATCAAAGCGATCAAGTTATTGTTGAAGTAGATATTAGTAAACTCACACCACTGCAAATGCAGCAGCGTTCAATGCCCTTTATGATGCTTAAAGAGGGCAAAACATTACAAACAGAACTATCAAAACAAAACTACAATAAGCTTAAAGATTACTTTGCTAAAAAATCGATTGATATAGCTATGTTTAATGGCCTTAAACCTTGGGCTGTAATGGTCACCATGATGCAGATTGAGTTTCAAAATGCAGGTTTCTCTGATCAAACAGGCATAGATAAGCAAGTACTTGCTTATGCTAAAGAACGTAATATTAAAATAGGCGAGCTAGAAACCCTAGAGCAGCAGTTACAAATGTTTGATGGTATGGCGCTATTAAGTAACGAAATGATTGAAGAAACGTTCGAGCAGCTTGCCGATATTAATACCTACTTTATCAAACTCGTAAACGCTTGGAAAAATGGCGATATGGATACGCTTACCGCGTACTACAACATGAGTTTTGACGATAGTAACTACGGTGAAATAAGCGAGCAAGTTATGCTAGTTAATCGTAATAATAAGTGGGTGGAGCAGTTAGTGCCGCGCCTGATTAACGAAAAACTCTTTATTGCTGTAGGTGCACTACACTTGCCAGAGCAGCATGGTTTAATAAAGCAGTTAAAAGATAAAGGTTTTAGTGTTACTCGCCTTTAAAGTGGCGCTAAAGGTTGGGCATAATAAGCCCAGCCTTTAATTAAAATCTTCCATTTTTAAGTAATGCTCAATCCCTTTAATTTTGTCTGCCGCATGGTGATTTACATAAATTACAGTGCTGGTATTTGCGGCACATACTTTCTCGATTAATACTAACACCCGCTGCCTATTTGCTTCATCAAGCCCCAAACAAGGCTCATCTAAAATAAGTAACGTGGGATGTTTTACTATTGCGCGTACAATTAATAACATACGCTGATCGCCATACGAAAGCTGGGTAAATGAGGTGTTTTGCTTATCACTTAAGCCTATTAACGAAAGCCACTGCTTGGCGATATTTACTTGTGAATCATTTGGTTTTTGATATAAGCCAATGCTGTCGTAAAATCCAGAAATAACCGTATTCAATGCCGATATACTTACTCGATAATCCATATGCAGCGCATTTGATATAAATCCAATATGCTGTTTTATATCCCAAATACTTTCACCACTTCCGCGTTTAAAACCAAATACTTGAATATCATTGCTATAGCATTGAGGGTTATCGCCAGTTATTAAATTTAATAAACAGGTTTTACCTGAGCCATTTTTACCACTCAATTGCCAGTGCTGGTGTTTATTAATTTGCCAAGTGAGGTTCTTAAATATATCAACCCCTGCGTAGCTAACCTTGGCATTACTAAGTTTAACCAATGTATCGGCGGTATACTCTGCTCGAGCTTGGGAGACATCTGCTTGAGGTATTTCTAAAGCTGTATGGGTTATATGCAGTAGCTTTATCAAATCAGCGCGCTGCTCTGCGGTTGGCTTATTAAGTACATGCTGCAACAGCCCCTGATTTACATAAGCGTAATGAGTAATAAACGCAGGGATTTCATCAAGCCTATTTAGCACAAACACAAAATTGATTGTTGAGCTAAGTGCTTCTAATAAAGTGTTTAGCACCTCACACGAGTGTTTATCTAAGCCGTCATATGGCTCATCTAGCACCACTAAATCAGCACCACTACTCAACGCATTTATGAGAAGGAGTTTGCGAGTTTCGCCAGTAGAAAGATCTCTAAAATGCCTGTCTAAAAGGGCGCTGTAATTAAAGGCATCTATTAGTTTTATACGTAGCTCACGGTTGTAGCTAGCATTTTGGGGAAAAATAAAATCCTTTACTAAGCTGTGATGTTCATGCTCTATTTCGTTTTTTATTAACTGCTTTTGTACATCAGATGACACAAGCTGCGTGTTATTGAAGGTACTTTTAAAAATACCACTTTGCTGTTTAGCCTCACCCGTTAATGCGGCGCTCAATGCCGATTTACCTGCGCCATTAGCACCTAATAATAGCCAATGCTCGCCAGCATTTACCTGCCAGCTTAAGTTATTAATTGTGTAACGGCTTTTACCTTGCCCTTGTAAATAACCACTAAATTGTTCAAATACAATACGCTGCACAATGCTACCTTCACCATAAGCTAAATAAATAACTTAACGTATAGCAAATTGCTTTAGCAAGCGTATTTAATAGCGTATTAGTTTATTTCATTAGCTATGCATACATTTACCAATGCATCAGCCACGGCCTGCTTACTTATGGGTTTATGAATATGCTCACTTGCGCCATATTCATAAATTAAATTCATATCTTCAGCTGAGGTATTTGCTGTAACAACGATTATAGGCATGGTTTTATTTAGCTCTTTGCGTATTTTTTTAGTTGCTTCAAACCCATCCATCACCGGCATATTTAAATCCATAAACACCACATCATAGTCCGTCTTACATACCTTTTCAGAGGCTTCTAGCCCATTTGCAACGCATTCATAATCCACACCTAACGTTTTTAAAATACGTGTGAGTAACAAGGTGTTTAATTCGTTGTCTTCAACCACAAGACAAAAAAGTTTTTTTTCGATTTCTCTCTCTGTTTGCTTATTGGTAATTTCAATCGGTAAATTGAGCGTAACATGAGCGCCACTCGCTGCATTGTTTTTAAACGAAAGCGTACCATGTAGCGCTTTAACAACATACTGTGCCCGTGTTAATCCCGTTCTTAAGCCTTGAAAGTGGTTAGTTTGTTTAAATGAGTCAAGCTCCAGTTCTGTTATTTCACTAAAGAAGCCACAGCCACTATCGTTAACAGTTATCTGTAACTGTGAGTTTTCCATGTTTGCAGCAACTTCAACTTCGCCCTTATCGGTAAATTTTATTGCATTACTAATTAGCTCGGTTAGGACATGTTGTAAGCGCTGATGATCTAACTTACAAAAACAATTTAGGGAGTCATTAAAATGAGTGATTAATTTTAGCCCTTTTTGCTGCGCTGCATACTCATATGCTAACACCACTTTGTTTATGGATTCTAAAAGGTTTTCGTTTTTAAGAATTGGCGCCCACTTACCCGTGCTGAGTGCTTGTAAATCTTGTAGCTCATCAAGCATAGATAAAAGTCTGAGCGCGCAATAGCTTGCTTGCGTTTTAATATTCTGCTGCTCAGCATTGATGGTGAGCTCATCAATCGATGTAATCAAACCCTGCAATGGCGTTCTAAATTCGTGACTCGCTCTGGCAATAAAATGCTCTTTGTTTTGGCTCATTTGCGCTACAAAGTCTTTTTGCTTTTGAAGTGCCGCTAACGTGCGCTCCACCTCTTTTTCCATCGGCATAAACACAAATCTTAGTTCAACAAGCAATAATACCATGGCCATTAGCCAACATAGCAATTCTAAATTAGACACGCGGTTAACTTTTTTTACAGCCTGCTGCTCAAATAAAGTAACAGCGCGGTCAAGCTTAGCTAGTAGGTTTTCTACATGCGTTACACCAAGCACTTGCGTATCTACTTCGCCTTTTTGATACAGCAGCCAGCTAGCCTGCTTAATAAACTCATTCACTTCTTGGTCTAAATTGGCGGGTGCTGAAAAATATAAGGCCTCTAACTCTTTTGTTAAATAACGATAGCTCTTGCCTTGCTTTGTAAGCAGCATTTGGTGGGCGCTTTTAAATTGCGAGAGAGAGTGTTCTAGTGATTGAGTGTGAGTTGCAACATCGATTCGTGATGAAAGAAGTGCATTACTATGCCAGGCAATTTTTTGCGAAAGCATGCGTTGCTTACCCGCCATATTAATAATTTTGGCATCGTACTTTTGCACAGAAAAACCATACTGCAACAATACTGCTGAGCCACTTATTAACAGAGCAATAGCAATCAGCGCCCATCGGTAGCGCTGTCTTACATTGGCAATAATTTTAAACATAGTAAGGCCGCTTTTTTTATTTTAATACCAATCCGCATAATTAAGTGATCTATTTTGAGGATGGATAAACGTGTTGATAGCAAGGCAAAAAATTCGCTATTTAGTTATTCTAAATGAGAGTTTTTTAACGCAGATAGCGACACGTTTAGCCCCTGAAAATGATTAAATATTATTGCAGATTGGTATAAGTGTAGCCTATATATAGAAAACTCAACATCAGCTTTAGTAATTATATAAATAAAAGCCCAGTAACGTGACTGGGCTAAATGTATTAAATATATAGTAAAAAATGGAGTAATTACGACACTTTTGCAATTACCAACTAGCGGTTTTCTAATCGGTTGTAGTCAAACATACCAAACTCTACACCGCGATATTCTTTTGCTACTTGATGCATTATGTCGCTATACTTCCAAAAATCAGGGTGTGAGCGACGAATACCAAATTTTACTTTTAAAGCTGCGTAATCTGCTTCAATTTGCATAAGAGGTAATAGCTGTGCAAATTCACCCACTTCATTTTGATCATTTAAATACCAAATAGCCGCTGGATAATCGCCAATAAAACCAGGCACTAGGGTAGCAGTATCCTCATCATATGCGCGCTGACCATCTTCATTTAATAAGCTGGAAATATTGTAATGCGCGTTGTGGTGAATAAGCGTGTAAGCTTTATGTGATTCATCATCTTGCTTAACCAAAATATACGACAACTGCGGTAGTAAATTTATCGCCTTCGCTGGCATATCGTTAAGTGTATTTAATGGCGCAGGGACTTTTTTATAGTCGTAGTGCTCACTCAGTATTGGCGCTAAAGTTTGCTTAACTAACCCATACAACTCGTGTTGTGGGTCATCAGTTTTATATTCAATACCGCTAGGTTGGCTAAACTCTCGGTTATTTTTAAAAAACTTAGACAAACTCGGCGGAGACTTTCTGTACCAGCTTTTTTTAATTTGATGGCGCTTCGCTTCAGGTAATAAGGCCAAAAAGTTTTGCTCTCCCTCCAAACGTAAAAAGTCCATATAAAGGCGGGTCACTAATTGATGGCCGATATTTCCATATACATCAAAGCCTGCAACAAGTAAGTAATGAATTCGCTCAAATAGCGCATAATCTAAAACCCACATAGTTTTAGGCTCTTGACCAATAAACCCTTTCACTACCGTGGCACTATCAAAATGACGAAATATAGTAAGCGCAGCATTTTTGTTATGGCCTTCACCTTTCCACAATAAGTCGGTGGTTAAATGCTCTCCATTTTTAAACATCTCGTTAGCCAGTTCAACTTTAGCCTGTAAGTATTTTTTCTCACGTACTGAATATTTAACCCAGTTAGAAATAGGCAATGCGTTGCTCTCTTCTGCTGCTGGTAACTCGAGCGCTTCTTCGTGTTGCAGTAACATATCCTCTACGGCTGGTGTCGCGACTTTTTCAGGGTCAGCAAAGGCCACCCAAAAGTGATCGTTAATTACATTAAGCGCAATTTGGCCTCGACATACGGGGCCCTTAATAAAGCCCATTATAATTAGCTCTGCTTCATCAAGCATAAACTGATACTTAGCATTAATAGGGATCACTTCAAACGTTTTAAAAGGGTTAGACGCTGATTTAGGCTCATAACTAGGCATTTTAGTGACGGTATAATCAGGGGCAATAAATTGCTCATAAATACGTGTAAGCTTAGCGTCATCAAGCCTTAGCGGTAGATGTGTTTTTGACAAAACGGTTGATCGATCTTGTAATAAGCGATAGTAAACTCGACTCACTTTTGGATCATCATAAGGTCGGCGCGTATTAATTAACTTAATTTCTTCGCCTGGGGGCGTACTTGAGCGTACTAATTTAAAAAAGCTTTGCGGGTTATCAGAATCAAAGTAAATATGGGCTAAAAACCAATGTTCATAAATATAACGCGCGGCTAGCTGGTATTTTAAGCTGTCTTGATTTAAAAACGCTTCCCAATTTTTAACGTTTGTTAGCTCGGCTTTGGTAGGCGGTTTAATGTGTGCCATCTTTCCACCGTCTTTAAGCCATTTTTGTAAATGGTAAAACTCTTGGCTAGATACTCCAGGTAAACCGTAAGGCATACCGCCGTGGGGTTGTTCTGCTGCTAATCGGTCAAACTCACCCATAGTTGCGCAGGTTTGTGAGCGGCTAAGTGAAAAATCAAATTCATCATCAAGAATTTCATTCTCTGGCAACGGTGCACTTTGCTTAAGTACGAGTGAATTAAATAACACCCCACCGGCAAGGTTTGCTTCCGAGCTTTGGTTACGTTCATTAAGCACTGGGGTAAAGCCTTTCTTGCGCCATTGCTCAGTACTGGTTGCATCAAATAATAATCGACTAGGCGTGCTTGCTAATAGCCGTGTTCCGTCATAAACAAGCTCTTTACTTAGCCCTCTATCTATCCCTTCAGGCGAAGAAAGCTTTAGCTGACAAGGCGCATCATAACAACCATGGCATACCACACAACGTGTATCTAGCACAGGCTTAACACTTTGCAAAAACTCGGCACCAGCGCCGGTATCGTGCGGCACAATTCGCTGCTGTGTTTGTTCATCACCAAATAAGTCGTTGTAATGAGCATTACCTAAATAAGCACACCCACTGAGGATAATAAGGACTAATGTACTGATCAGAATTTTTTTCATTCTTCGTCCTCATCACCTAGGTCGAAGGTCGGCATCATATCCATTTGCGGAGAGACAAAAGTCTGGCTGTCGTGCATATTTAACACCACACTTAGCAGTGGGCCGTGGGTTAGCGTTATTTGTGCATCGTGCTCGTGATTCAATACGTCATTAAATTCACTGCTGTATAGCTCAAGTACATACTCTTTTAAACTAATAGCAATACTGCTATCGGGCGCTGGGTTTTGGCATATCTGCGTCAGTAGATCATCAGTAAGAGCAAAGGAAATGTCTAAGTCAGGCTTTTCTACATCTCGCTCACTAAGCGACTCATTTAAAATAAATAACGGTAAGGTTAATTTACTATCTTGTTCAAATTCCATTGTGCTCTCTTGCTGGCTGACGGTGTAATTACCTGCCATTATAGCAAAAAAGCACACAATTACTGCGCCTAAATAACCACACTAAAGTCTAAAATTTAAACTTGAGCGTTGGTAATTACTGAGCTTTAATATCATCCATTGCTGATTCAATGATAGAAAAAACAGCCCCTTGAGGATCGCAAATAACACTAAATCGCCCTACATCAGGGATATCTGTGGCGGGTACACACACTTGTCCTCCAAGGCTCGCCGCTTCTTTAACATAGCTGTCGCAGTTATCCACTGCAAAATAAATCAACCAGTGAGGAGGCACATCTTGTGGCCATTCATCGGTCATTTGTAGCATGCCAGCTACCGGCTTGCCAGCAACTAAAAATAAGGTGTAATCCATACCTTCCATAGGCTTTGTTTCACTTTTCCACCCCAGTAGTTCACAGTAAAAATGACGACTCGTTTCACTATCACGCGTTGCCATTTCATGCCAATAAGGTGTGTTGAGCTCACAAGGGCGTTTGCATCCTATATGTTCTTTACCCTGCCATAGCGCCACCGTGGCACCCGCAGGATCTCTAAGCATTAACATACGCCCCGCATCCATCACATTGTGCGGGCCCGCTATAATTTGCGCGCCGAGCTCTTGCGCCTTAATTGCACATGCATCAACATCATCTACTGCAATATAGGTCAACCAGTAACTAGGTAAGGAGTCCGCCACTTGCTCTTTAGGCATTTGGTACATGGCGGCAATATCGTCACCTTGCTTTTGTAACATAGTATAATACTCATCATCGCCAATGGGCTGATCGTCATTTCCCCATTCAAACAACGAGGTATAAAAAGCTTTCCCTTCTAGCCAATTATGAGTACACAGTTCAGCCCAGCAAAAAACGCCTTGCGGATAGTTATTTTTATTATTCATCACCCATTTCCTGTTGTAAATTTAAGCCATTTTTAGCTTAGGCTAATACCCACTATGTGTCGATAGTTATTCACTGAATAAGCCCCTTTACACTCCAGTGACCACTTCAGCTTGGGATTTGTAAAGCCAACCCAAACAACATTATTTACATTAGCCCCAAGCAGCTAAAAGCTGATAGCTGAAAACTAGACACTTTTCTTCAGGTATAAAAAAACCCGAGACTAAGCTCGGGTTTTTTTTAGTATTAATTAACTTAAAAGTTAACTATTACTCTACGATAGTTGCTACAACACCAGCACCTACAGTACGGCCACCTTCACGGATA